>CAIKXD010000355.1 GCA_903831265.1 uncultured Bacteroidota bacterium | reverse complement strand
TGTTACCTCTCCACCTGCATTGATAGTTCCTGTTATATTTGATTGCTGAGCGAATAGGTGCAAAGAAATGATAAACGTGAAAGTTGTAAGAATGAATTTCATGATGTTGTGTTACTCAAAACCGGAATCGGTTTCATTATTGAGTTCACCGAAACGATGAACATGGAAGATTTGATATTTGCAAATGGTTGAGGCATTAAAAATTGCATTAAGGGTAGCAAATTAAGCAAAAACAAAATGGCTGATTGTTGAATTTGTATGAATGGTAAATGATCCTTAGGGAAGCTGGATTAGCAGAATTATTTGGACAAACAAACCAAAATATCAGTTTACATATCAATAACTGCTTCAAAGAGAAAAGGTTATTTAAAAAGTCAACTGTCAAGAAATCCTTGACAGTTCAAAAAGAAGGTAATCGAAGCGTAAAGAGAAACTTGGTCTGTTATAATCTTGATGTCATTATTTCGGTAGGGTAAAATCAAAATACGGTAGCCAATTTAGGCATTGCGCCTTTTCCTAGACTGAATTTGCAAAATTTTGATTCAATAGACAAATGTGCTACACGGTTAATTATTTGAATACCTGCAGGGTAAAATAACAATTACGTTGCCTCCGTCTCCTTTAATTGAAAACCTCTAGGGTTTACAATTGGCAGAAAGGCATTATGCAAAAATGTTCCTTTAAATGTTGAGTACATCACACCTCGTGTAGTTGAAATTGAAATTGAGTTTAATGTTTCAAAAAGAGTTTGTGGAATATTTATTCTGCCATCTGATTCAATTTTTACAACTTCTTCAAAGTTCGCAATACTGTAAACACAACTAACTGATATGGATCCTAATTGATATTTTTGATTCTCACATTTGATCTCAACATGTACAATTATAAATAGCAACTTTTTTAAATGATCTACCTTACTCTCAATATTGATATTAAAATTAAAATTTACCAATGGCACTTCTGAGATTGAAGGGGGAGTGATTGAATTTGATAACAACTCAATTGCTTTAAGTTGAATATCAGCATTAATCATTTGATTTTTAATTTGTGACATAGTTATGCAGGGATTTTTGATGCTGAAGCAGGCCAAAAATTTCTATTTGATTTAGCGTTGGTATTAAATCTTCCAAATGAACTTTGGTTGAAAGGTGTAAAATATTGTACTGCTGGTTGTGCATTTTGTAAACTTAAAACGAAATGGACTTCATTTAGCACTTGAATTTGCTTTGGGATAAAAAGTTCGGTTATTGAAATCTCTAATGCAACTGCAATTTCCGACAAAGTATCAATAGTAAAATTTTGAGTCCCACTTAACCATTTTGTAATCTCTGAAGGATTCTTATTCATTTTCTCAGCAAATTCACTTTTCCCATAACCCCTTTTTAATAAAAGGTCGTCAATTCGAGCTGCTAAAGTCATTTTAGTGCTTGCCTGCATTTTTTCTACTGGTGTAATTTCATTAAGCAATTCACTTATAATTCGGCTTTTACGCCTTTTCGTTGTGTTATTCATCTTCATCGTTTTTAAAAGTTAGATTTCCTATTAATCTTGAACCATCATTTGACCATTTAGCATCACCATCTCTCAGCCTTTGCATGATGTCTTTAGAAACCTGTATAATTAATTTTGCTTCATTTGTTAATTTTTCGCTCTCTTGCCAGGCTCTGATATCAGCAGGCTTATGTCCTCCTCCTCCCAAAAGAATTGCAACAGATCCATATCTTATACAATAGAGTCTTAACTTACTTTCAGGATCGTCGTAAAGTGCGCAAACTCCATCTCCCGGTAATCCTTCAGCTTGCTTGAAAAAATGTTCTCTTGCCCCAGTTTTCTTTCCAATTTTTTCAAGTCTGTTTACGATCGTCTTTACCTCTTCAAAATGATTTTGTTTGTTTTCATCAACAAAGTGATCAAATAGTGTTTCATCATCACCCTCAAACAATATAGAATAGACTGTTGCTCCTTTCCCCGAAAATTCATCTATTTCTATAATATCGTAATTCACCTTTGAATAAAAAATTATACAATAATATGATTAATAATGGAATTAATTTTACTTATAAGTAAAATTTAGTGATTTTATATGAAATCTCAATATATAACTAGTTATGGCATGTTTACAAGTTCTCAAAAAACAGATAATTCAAAAATATTTTTAAGTCAAGACTAAGTTGAATAATTTGTTGTAACAACTCCGGGGGTAGTTTTGAAATTAGCTGAAAACAAAAAAGAAAATTCTCCAAATAATCGCTTTAAATCTATTCAAGTGTCAAGGATATGATTCCCTGCCGGCAGGAAACCACCACATAAATTCATTAAATAGCAAACCCTTCTCTTTTCGTTGAGAAGGGTTTGTGCCCAGGACTGGATTCGAACCAGCACACCTCGCGGCGCTGCCACCTGAAGGCAGTGCGTCTACCAATTTCGCCACCTGGGCAGGCAGCAAATATACACAAGT
>CAIKXD010000354.1 GCA_903831265.1 uncultured Bacteroidota bacterium | reverse complement strand
CTTTTAGGATTACCATCGGGTTTAAAAAATTCTAAACCAAGAACCATCTCTAATCCTAAAATAAAAATCACAATGCTACCCGCTACCGCAAATGACTTAATATCGAGCCCCAGTAACCCAAGAAATTGTTTTCCAAGAAATAAAAATATAATCATTAAAGCTCCTGAGGCAAAAGTGGCCTGCGCAGATCTGATATGCCCTCCCATCTTTGCTTTAAGAGAAATTAGCACAGGAGTTGACCCCAGCATATCTATTACTGCAAACAATGTAAATGAGACCGTAAGAATTTCCTGAAGGGAGACTTTTCCAAATTCAAACATTTGTAATCTTTTTGCAAATATAACGGCTACTTAACTTAATATCTGACGCACAGATTATTTTCCCTTAATTCTGCATTGAATACCAATAGTTAATCGCTGAGGTGCAGAAGGATTAAAATATCGGTTGGCCGCAGCATTTAAATCATTACCTAAGCTGTAGGGATTCTTAGGAGACCTTTCTGAACTAAAAAATAAATTGGCTTCAGTTGATGCCCCCAATGTTGTTTTATAACCCAACTTTACAAAATATAACCAGTAAGAAGAGGCATAAAAAGTATTGGCATCGTTTAAAGGAATATGATCTGTATAACTAAAACTGGTATTGATATACATTCCATTGGCATAAACAATATCTGCATTTATTACAAAAACATTGGGTGGCGTACCGGTTAATTGATTGCCGTCAAACTTGGTAGTGCCCTGTTGATAATGGTCGAATGTTGCCCTGACATTTGTAAAACTGCTGCTGAGTTTAAACTGACGTATAAAATTATAAATATTATTAACCGGCAAATAATGTAATGACAATTCTGCACCCTTTTGTTTTGTTTTACCTGCATTGGTATAAAAATCTCCTCCGCTGGCATCTCTTCTGCTTACAATCGTATTTTGCAGACTAAAAAAATAAAAAGCTGCATCCATCCACAATTTATTTTTAATGAGATCGCCTTTAATACCAGCTTCGTAATTGATAGCCGTTTCTTCTTTTAAAGTGACATTAAATATATCATTGCCTGCATTTACTTCATCAATCGTAGGCACAGAATATCCTTTACTTACGGCAACATATACACTTAACAAATCAAGCTTTTTTAATAAAGAAACCCTAGGAATAAAAACTGGTTTAAAATTGCTGTTATCTTTTGCCGGATTTATATTACTAGCTCTTTTATAGCCATAATAAAAATTATTGTAACTGATGCCTGCATTTATAAAAAAATGATGAGGTAATTCAATATCAGACTGCGCAAAAATATTGTACTGCCTTGATTGAATAGCAGCATTAAACTGAAGGGTATCTTTTGTTCCCGCCTTGTTTGCAAATACACCCGAGGCAAAAAACCCCTGTTGTATTTCTCCGCCAATTGTGCCGGTTAAGAAGCCTGATTTAAATTGAAAAACTGAGCGGGCACCAAGCCCTTTCTCATATTTATCTTCATAGTTGCGAATGGTTGGATTTTTAAAATCGGTGTATGAACCATAAATTCCTGTTAGGTTATTCCACCTGCTGTTTATATTAATTCCCTGAGAAAGGCCGACATAGATTGTTTTAAGATAAACAGCAGCCTTTTGTGTTTCAGCACTTTGAAAAACGCCTGCTGCAGGTCTAGACTGTTTAGGGTTAGCATTCAACTCTGCTATTGTAAGTCCACCAGGTGTCTGATAATAAAGATCACTGTAAAATATATTTGTTTTAATTTTTCTCCAATTTTTCAGACTGTAAGTTCCGTTGTAATGAACTACATCTCTTTTCATATTGGTATGATCCCGATAACCATCACTCTGCAAATGAGAGAATGAAAGGGTGGATGCATTTTTTCCAACTTGCTCAAAAGTAGCATTCGCAGAAAACAAACCATAACTTCCTGCAGTTGTTTGCAGGTCTACCCATTTTTGTTTTGTTAAACTGCTGTCTCCTGAACTTAATAATACTAAGCCCCCGGTTCCGCTACCATACATACTTCCAGAAGGACCTTTAATAATTTCAATCCTATTTATATTATTCAGCGAAAGTTGATTTAAATAAGTATTTCCATTTGCATCAGTAAAAGGTATTCCATTCCAATAAACCTTTACATTTCTAACGCCAAATGTGGAACGCAATAAATTACCTCTGATACTTAGCCGGTAACTTCCCGGACTGCGTTCATCCATTTTTACTCCGGGAACAGTATTTACTGAAGCTACAAAAGAGTTGGTCCCTAAGCGATCAAGCATATTTTTACTTAAAACAGTTAAAGCTGCTGCTACTTTTTTATTCGAAGTATTTCTTTCAAATGCTTTTACAACAGTTTCACTCAAGAGTTCATCCTTTCGCTGCAGTATTGTTGTAGCTGGCAAATAAATATTCACTCGAATTTCTTTACGAATAAAACCAACATGGCTAAAAGAAAGTAAATAATTTTGCGAAGAAAAATTAAAATTGTAATTCCCAAGAGTATCAGTAATGGCTACTTTTTGATTTTTTCCGATTACAACTAAAACTCCCTGCACCGGCTGTTGCAATTCATCTATGACCTTTCCTTGAAATGAATATTGAGACAGGGCGGAAAATGGAACCGACAATAATAAAAAAATGAATAAATATTTTTGTATAGCAGCATAAAACTGCTTTGAATAATTAGTCAATCAGAGTTTCTTTTAATATTTCAAATAAACCAGTGAGTCTTGAATCTTCCAGATCTTTTATTTTATATTGCCTGTACATTTTTTTGGCATCTTTTAATGTTATTTCATAGAAATCATCTTTTACTTCAAGTTTAAGAAACTTTTGATCTGCTCTTAATTCGGCGTTAATGGCTCTGGAAAAAATCAAATGATTGTTATAGGAG
>CAIKXD010000353.1 GCA_903831265.1 uncultured Bacteroidota bacterium | reverse complement strand
CAATTTCTTTACTAATAGATAGACCTAAACCAGTTCCACCATATTTACGTTTTGTTGAACCATCGGCTTGCTGAAAAGCCTCAAAAACTAATGCTTGCTTATCTTTAGGGATACCAATCCCTGTGTCAACCACCGAAAAGGAAATCATATCCTCTTGTAAATTATATGAAATAGTAAGATTTACTTTTCCTTTTGGACTAAATTTAAATGCATTTGACAATAAATTTTTAAGAACCTGATCGAGTCGCATTTTATCTGTGTACATACTTTCGGGACAATCAGAATTTACTGCTACATTAAATTCAATTTCCTTATCTCTTGCAATTGGATTAAATAAAGATTAAATATCTCTTGTAAACTTATCTAAAATTAATGTTTCGGCATTAACATCCATCTTACCAGATTCGATTTTAGATAAATCTAAAATATCATTAATCAATTCTAATAAACTATTTCCTGCTTTATTAATAACTGTTGAATATTCTATTTGATCTTCGCTTAAATTATCTTCCAAATTATCTCGCAATAATTTACTTAATAGCAATATGGAGTTTAAGGGAGTTCTTAACTCATGACTCATATTGGCCAAAAACTCTGACTTATATTTACTACTTAATGCAAGTTGATCCGCTTTCTTTTTTAAATCAGTTGTGGCAGCAACCAGCAAATTATTCTTTTCGTTGAAGGCATGGTTTTTCTCCTCTACCAACTTCGTTTTTTCTTCTAATTCTTTATTGCTTT
Source organism: uncultured Bacteroidota bacterium (assembly GCA_903831265.1). Taxonomy (GTDB): domain Bacteria; phylum Bacteroidota; class Bacteroidia; order UBA4408; family UBA4408; genus CAIKXD01. The sequence goes on along the minus strand of CAIKXD010000353.1, from coordinate 8,126 downwards.
GCATCAATTCTTCCTGCTGCACGCGTAACTCCTCGTCAGAAGCTTGTAGCTTTTGTGTTTGAGCTTCTAACTCTGTATTCGCCTCTTCTAAATCACGCTGTGAGGAAAGCAATAGTTCTGTTTGCTTTTTTAAGGCTTCGCTTTCTTTTTGTTTGGTAATATCAAATCGAAGTGCTACATATTTTTCTATTTTGCCATCCTTGTTTTTAAAAGGCATTATGGTTGTTTGTACCCAATAATATTTACCTGTTTTACTTACATTTAATATTTCGCCTTGCCACATTAAACCTGTACTAATAGCCTTCCACATCCCAACAAAAATACCCTGAGGTTGCTTTCCCGATTTAAGAATACGGTGATTTTGCCCAATTAACTCTTCTCGCGAATACTCTGAAATTTCGCAGAAAAAATCATTTACAAAAATAATATTTCCATCGGCATCTGTTTCTGATACAATGGCTGTTTTATTTAAAACTTCAATTTGTTGATTCAAATTAAGCGTTAGCTTATCAAGTTCAATTCGCTGTTGTTTTAATTCAGTGATATCGTAACCAATTTTAATTATTTTGTATACCTTTCCATTTTCATCAAACACAGGATTGTAGCTTGATTGCAACCATACAATACAATTTTCTTTTGTTGTTCTGCAAAACTCACCAGTCTCACTGTTACCATCATTTAAGCTTTTCCAAAAACTTGCATATTCAGAGTCATAATCCATATCTTTTGCAATCAATAGTTTATGATGCTGACCAATAAGTTCATCATTTTTATAACCCATTATTTTTAAGAATAGGTCGTTTGCATGAAGTATAACTCCATTTGTATCAAATTCGATAACCAAAGCCGCTTTATTAATGGCTTTAATTTGATTTTGTAATTCTTGTTCCTTACTATCTAATTCAAATACTAACTTTTCTAATTCAGCCTTTGCTAAAATTGTATTTATAAAAATGGAAATTGATTCTGTAATATCTTCAATAAAACGTAATTCGAGCGATGTAAAAGCGCTAAGTTTACCCAATTCTGCAAGCCCTACCATTTTATTAGACACAAATAATGGAATAATAATAACAGAGGCAGCTTTTGCAGAACCTAAAGAAGTGGAAACTTTAAAATAATCATTATCAACTTCATTTAAAATAATTACTTTTTTATTTGTGAGCGCTTGTCCAATTAATGAATTATCTTTTGTAATAGTAGTAGGCACTTGTCCAGTTGTTCCTGCTGTATGCGCTAACAATAAGGTGTTTTCTGAATTTGCAATATAAAATGTTCCAAGCTGAGTGCCCAAAAAATCGGAGAAAAAAGAAAGCAATTCTTTACCAAAAAGTTCACTTTTTTTCTCTCCTCTTAAAATTTCATTCAGGCGTTCTTTGCCATTTTGCATCCAACTATTTTCGTTATGCTGCTCTGTTAAATGAACCAGGTTTTCGTGCATTTCATGAATGGCCTTTCCTACTGAATCTGATTTTGACATAATATTTAAATAATAACTAAGTAATTTATTTTATTTCAAAAAAAACTAATCTATGAGACTAAACTCCCTTCGTTCATTTTGTTTAATGTGTTGAAATTAAAAGCATGTATGTTGGTTTTTATTGCACGGGCATATATTTTATCATTACTATTGCCAAAAACGTAAATAATTTTACCCTCTTTTGTTTCATTCAATAAAACTGCCCCTTCAATACCGATTTTAGGGCATTCTATTCTATTACCCATTAAAATAATATCACATGTATTTTCTTCTGCAAAAAATATCGCATCCAAAACATTATCATCGCAACTCCCACTAAACAACAACAATTAATTATATATTGCTCAGCCAAGTTTGCTAGTAATTGGCCATATTTAAAAGCCATTACTTTCTTCTTCATCTTTTAATTGCATGTTTATAGAAATCGTAATTTATTTAAACAATGCAGCGTCCATTTAACTTTTTTTTACAAATATATTAATTTGGGACACATTAAGAAATTATTATTTTTAATTTTTGATGGAATAAAACAGTTTCCTATAAAAATGCACCAAAATTAATGCACTAACCCGCTGTATTAAATATTTTACAAGGGTAGACTAGCCTAAAAGTAGTTTCGAACTATTGCTTTTAAAAAGCTAAAAAACGTAAAAATTGACTTTTTAATATTTATTTATTTTACAAACTAAACACCCTCGAAATGTTGAAACCGATTCTTAAACCCCAATCTTTTAATGAGGTTGAGGTAAATGGAATAAATTGGCTTTCGATCATCCCTTGAGAATTGGCAACATGAATTTGAAAAACATGTCCACCAGTTTCGATATCTACCCCAAAAGCAATTGGATTGTAGTATAAAGCTGAACCTGCTGCATCTTTTTGAGCAGCATAATCTGTTGTTAAACGATAAGCATACTCTGCCGTAAAGGCCATACGTTTGGTAATTTTAACGCGTCCTACAAATGCTAAAGCAAACATGTCGTTTTTATCAATTGCTCTTTCTACTAAGTTAAAATGAACCATTGTTGGCGCTAACTGAAGCGATAACTTATCGCCAAACTTACGAGCAAACATGGCCTGAAAACAGTAGCTCATCCTATTTGTGGTTGGGCTATATCTATTGTATCCATTAATAGCCTGGTTGGGATCTTTTGCGGTAATATAATAAGTAGCAGCCAATAAGGTAATACTTAAAGGATTTTGCTTACCCGTAGTTTGGCGCAATAAACGATATTTAGCATAACCATCTACCGTTTTATTGATATTTGTTCTACCAAGGCCAATATTTAATCTGCCATCAAAACAATACTCCAAGCCCATGCGAATACTTGCTCCACCATCTAATCCAAAGGCATTGGCTCCTCCTGAATTTATATCTCCAAATCGATGAGAAATACGGTATTCTAATACCCTTTTGCCCTGCGTTTCAATGGTATGCATGTTAATTAAACGCGTACCTTTAAAAGTAGCTGCAGTAAATTCTTTACCTACAGGTGCTTCTTCTTCCATTAAACTATTTAAATCTTGTGCTTTGCTACTGCTTAAAAAGAAAAAAGCTAGTACGGTAAAAAATATGGTTTTGTATTTTAAATTCATAAAAATTATTGTCTTTTAGTTGTTTTAATCCACGTTAAAGGTTCAAATATAACAAAATGTTTGTGCTGGCAAAAAAACACTTTCAACTTTGAAAATACTAAACTGTAATCAAATCAGAAAATTGCTTAAACAAATATCTGCTATCAAGCGGCCCTGGAGCAGCTTCTGGGTGATATTGAACACTAAAAACTGGCCTGTTTTTAAGTTGTAAACCCTCAATCGTATCATCATTAAGGTTAACATGTGTTATTTGTACATCTAAATTAGCCTTTACAGATTCGGCAGCCACTGAGAAACCATGATTTTGTGAAGTTATTTCGCAGTGTCCGGTAAGGAGATTTTTAACGGGATGATTAATTCCTCGGTGACCATTTTTCATTTTATAAGTGCTTATTCCTGCAGCTTCTGCTAACAATTGATGTCCTAAACAAATTCCAAAAATTGGCTTTTGTTTTTCTAAAATTTGTTGAATCACCTTTACTTCATTTTTCATCACAGCAGGATCACCAGGACCATTGCTTAAGTGATAGGCATGCGGTTGCCATTTTTCCATTTCTTCGAGTGAGGTATCATAAGGAAAAACCATTAGTTGCAAGTCTTCATTGGCAAGGCATCTTAAAATATTTTCTTTTACCCCGTAATCCAGTACCGCTACTTTTTTAGAAGCACTTGTATTTCCATAATGATAAGGTTTTTGCGTAGACACTTTACTCGAAAGTTCTAAACCAGCCATATCGGGAACCTCCTTTAATTTTGTTTGAAGCCAATTTAAATCATCCGATTCAGAAGAAATAATTGCATTCATAGCACCTTTATCGCGAATGTGGCGAACTAATGCTCTCGTATCAATATCGCTAATGCCCACTTTTTGATTGTTTTCTAAGTAGTTTTGAAGACTATCTGTTGCGCCGGGTCTAGAATAGGTTTGACTAAAACTTTTTACAATAAGGCCTTCAATTTTAATACTTTTTGATTCAAATTCTTCGGCCTTTACGCCATAATTCCCAATGTGTATATTGTTCATCACAATAAGCTGACCAAAATAAGAAGGATCCGTAAAAATTTCTTGGTAACCTGTCATTCCAGTATTGAAACATATTTCGCCAGTGGTTGTACCTTTTTTTCCGATAGCCTTACCATGAAAAACGGTACCATCAGCCAGTAGCAGTGTGGCTTTGTTTCTTTGAAAATCGGCAATATTTTTAGAGAGATTCAAGTGCGACATAATAATTTCTTTGAGATACAAAATAACAGCTAAAAAGGCAGTTTATAAAAAGTAATTTTAAAAGTTTGTCAACAATTAAAGCCATTTTTTTATGAATTAATTGTGGGAAAATAAGTGAAAATGGGCTTTTTTTGTTTGCAGCAGATTTAAACAAAATAACTACATTTGTGGTTTAAAATCGTTATTAAAAACTCACAATGGATATTTTTGAAAAAATTAAAAACAACAGAGGGCCAATAGGGCAGCATGCAAAAGAATCTCATGGCTATTTTACATTTCCAAAGCTTGAGGGCGACATTGGGCCTCACATGACTTTTAGAGGGCGCAAACGTTTAAATTGGAGTTTAAATAATTATTTAGGTTTGGCAAACCATCCCGAAGTTAGAAAGGCAGATGCCGATGCTGCAGCACAATTTGGATTTGCAGCTCCCATGGGTGCGCGCATGATGAGCGGGAATTCAAATTATCACGAACAATTAGAAAACGAGCTTTCGGCCTTTGTAAACAAACAAGATACTATTTTATGCAATTTTGGCTACCAAGCTACGGTAAGCGCTATTGATTGTTTAGTGGATAGAAGAGATGTTATTGTATATGATGCCGAATCTCATGCCTGTATTTTAGATGGCGTAAGATTGCATATGGGTAAACGTTATGTTTTTAAACATAATGATATTGAAGATTGCGAAAAACAATTAGAGCGTGCGACAAAATTATCTGAAGAAACAGGTGGTGGCATACTAGTAATTACCGAAGGTGTATTTGGCATGCGCGGAGATCAAGGAATAATAAAAGAAATTGCAGCATTAAAGAGCAAGTATAACTTTAGATTGTTTGTAGATGATGCTCACGGATGCGGAACAATGGGTAAAAATGGTGGTGGAACTGGCGTTGAGCAAGGCTGTCAGGATGATATTGATATTTACTTTGGTACCTTTGCTAAGTCATTTGCATTAATTGGTGGATTTATTAGTAGTGATGAGCAGGTGGTTGAATATTTAAGATATAACATGCGTTCTCAAATTTTCGCTAAAAGCTTGCCATTGCCTTTAGTGGTTGGAGCGCTTAAACGTTTAGAGTTGATGCGCAATCATCCTGAATACAGAGAAAAATTGTGGGAAATTACACGTGCATTGCAAAGTGGATTAGTAGAAGCAGGATTTGATATTGGTGTAACAAACTCACCAGTTACGCCAGTTTATATGAATGGCTCAATTCCAGAGGCCACAAACTTAATTATTGATTTAAGAGAGAATTATGATATTTTCTGCTCTATGGTGGTTTATCCTGTGGTTCCAAAAGGTATGATAATTTTGCGTCTTATACCAACTGCCGTGCATACAATTGAAGATGTTAAATATACTATTGATGCCTTCTCTAAGATTGTTCACAAATTAAAGTCTGGACAATACATGGCAGATAAAATAGCTTCTGTTTAAGTCTTTATTATTTTTTATACCAACTAAAATACATTGACCACAAACAGTCAGCAGCTAAAATCTTTAGCAGATACTAAACAGTCGGTGCGCGAAATATTTCTAGCGTATTTAGAAAAACATGCCCATAGAAAAACGCCCGAAAGATTTGCCATCTTAGATGAAATATATAGCCACGATGGTCATTTTGATATTGAATCGTTGTATGTATTAATGAAAAATAAAAAATACAGAGTAAGTAGAGCTACCTTATACAACACTACCGAACTTTTGTTAGACTGTAATTTAATTACCAAGCATCAGTTTGGAAAAAACATTGCACAATTTGAAAAGTCATACAAATACAAGCAGCACGATCATCTGATTTGTCAGGATTGCGGTAAGGTATTTGAATTTTGCGACCCAAGAATTCAGCAAATTCAAACCATGACTGAAAATTTACTCAATTTTAATATAACTCACCATTCGCTCAACTTTTTTGGAAAGTGCAATAAACTATCCGAACAAGGAACATGTGAAAACTTAAATAATTCTAAAGATGGCATTTGAATATGATGTAAAAAATGAATCAGGATATGATATACTTTATCTTAAAGGTAACCTGATGGAAAAACATGAAGCGCAGGCTATGTTGGAAGCAATTAACGAAATGATTGAGCAAGGGCACAACAAGTTTTTGTTGCATCTTAAAGATTTAAAATACATGAATAGTAGCGGTATAGGTATTTTAATAAGTATCTTAACCAAAGCTCGCAATGCAGGTGGAGAAGTTGCAGTTACGGGGCTCTCCCCAAAAATGAATCAATTATTGGTGATTACAAAATTAAATTCTGTATTTAAAATTACCGAAAGTATTAAGGAAGCTGCACATTTATTGATTAAAATTTAATTTTAAAAAAGTATTATAATATCATGAAAGTTGACGTATTACTGGGATTACAGTGGGGTGATGAAGGAAAAGGTAAAATTGTAGATGTATTAACACCATCATATAATTTAATTGCCAGATTTCAAGGAGGCCCCAATGCTGGCCATACCTTAGAATTTGATGGGATAAAACATGTGTTGCATACCATTCCTTCTGGAATTTTTAGAGAAAATACCATGAATGTGATTGGCAATGGAGTAGTTATAGATCCTGTTATTTTTAAAAGAGAAATTGAATCAATAGAAAAACTAGGTGTTGAAACAAGCAAATGTTTGGTTATTTCTAAAAAAGCGCATTTAATTTTACCAACTCATCGCCTATTAGATGCTGCATCGGAAGCTGCCAAAGGCAAAGAAAAAATAGGTTCTACTTTAAAAGGTATTGGTCCAACTTATATGGATAAAACAGGTAGAAATGGATTAAGGGTTGGTGATATTTTGTCGCACGATTTTATGCATAAGTATACCACACTGGTTAATAAGCACAAGCAATTACTGGCATTCTACGATTATTCTTACCATTTAGAACAATTGGAGTTTGAATGGTTTGAAAGTTTAGCATTATTAAAAAAAATACCACAAATCGATAGTGATTATTATCTGAATGATGCACTATCGGAAGGAAAAAGCATTTTGGCAGAAGGTGCTCAGGGTTCGTTATTAGATATTGACTTTGGAACTTATCCATTCGTAACATCTTCAACAACCACCTGTGCCGGAGCTTGCACCGGTTTAGGAATTGCCCCTAATAAAATAGGAAATGTAATTGGTATTTTTAAAGCCTACTGCACGCGTGTTGGTAGTGGCCCCTTCCCTACCGAATTAAATGATCAAACTGGTGAAGACATGCGAAAAGTTGGGAACGAATTTGGTTCCACCACAGGCCGCGCAAGAAGATGTGGTTGGTTAGATTTACCCGCATTAAAATATGCCATTATGGTAAGTGGTGTTACAGAATTGGTAATGATGAAAGCTGATGTTTTAAGTCAGTTTGAAAGTATAAAAGTTTGTACAGCTTACAAGATTGGGAATGATATTTCCACTTCTTTTCCCTACGATTATGAAGCTGAAGGAGCAACACCTATATATGAGGAATTGGCAGGATGGAATAACGATTTAACGGCCATTGAAAATGAGGCTGCTTTTCCAAAAGCATTAAATGATTACATCGCTTTTATTGAAGCTGCTGTTAAAGTTCCTGTAAGCATTGTATCTGTTGGTCCAAACAGAAATCAAACAATCATCAGAAAAAAATAAAAATTTGCTTTTATTGCAATGGTCTTCTTTTTTAGCTAAGCCAATATTAAAGGTAATTTTAATACCCTTAAACTTTAAAAATTGAATTTAAAAGCAAGAATTAATACTAATTACTGTGTAATCTCAATTTTTATTGGCGTTGCATTATTTTTTTCTTGTTTTACAGCATACTCACAAAGCAAAGTTGAAATTATTAATGCCGATT
>CAIKXD010000352.1 GCA_903831265.1 uncultured Bacteroidota bacterium | reverse complement strand
TTTGAGGATAGTGAATTTAAATAATTACTTAAATAGGGTGCCAATGAGAGTTGGTGTAATTGTTGAGGAATATTGAAAATTGGCGGTTGAACAAGAGATTCATTTGTTATATTATAATCCAATCCATTATTCGTTGCTATGGCTTCTATTTGATGGTAGGGTAGCGGAATAGCTATTTTTCGTTTATTGGCAATTGTGAAATTTGTTCCAATATAATCGTAAATTAGGTAGATAAAGGGTTGAAGAACTGTGTCATAGCCACAAAGCGAAATCAATCTTGAATCTTCTTTTAGTGTTGCTCCAGTTATTAATCCAGCAATATTTATGGTAGTTAGGTAATTTGCTGTGTGGGTTCCACTTGTTTTTGGGAGGCTATAAATAGTGGTATTTCCAGAAACCCATTGTTTTGTAAAAAGTAGTATTTCGTTTGTAGTGACCACAAATGCTTCACAATCAAAATCAGTTTGATTTGCAGTTTGAGTTGTGAAATCGGTTTGATTGGAATAATTAAAATTAATAGTTTCAATTTCTGGAACAGTTTCAATTGTACTTTTACGAACTTTATATATTTTTAAATTGGTTCGATTTCCAGTTGCATTATTTCCAAAATCACCTATATAGATATAACTTTCGTCTTGTGAAATTTCTTCCCAATCAATATTTTGAACTGTATTTAAGGGTAAACTTTGAACTATGGCACCACTTATTTTATTTAATTTATAAATGGTAGTGTCGGTATTGTCATTATGAGTATACAAAAAATTGTTCCAATCAATTAATCCAGATGTTTCGAGCACACTTTGATTAAGAATAATACTCGTGTTAACAGTTGCACTTACTTCATTATAGATACAACTCCCGTTATTGACAATTGCATTTACGTTGTAATTTGACGCATAAGTATCTGTGCAGCCAGTTTGTGAATTTATTGTCTGATTAGCAGCGAATAAAATTAATAATAGGAGAATTTTTTTCATTTTAAATATTTTCGTACTTCTTATATTTTATTGACTAAAACCCTAGTTATTGAATTGTATGACAGCGGCTATTATTTTTTTATTGTATCACCTTCAAATTCAACTATATAAACATCTTCGCTGTCTTTTTTCATATAATACTTCTCGCGTGCGTATTTTTCTACTTGGTATTGATTTTTTAGTAATTTGATATTTTCTTTATCCTTCTTGATTTCATCCTGGTAGTATTTTTTGTTGTCTTGAAGTTCGTCGATTTGCTTGTTTAAAACGCGTTGATCCATATAGGAATAGTTGTCTAAAAAAAGCATCCAGGTTCCGAATAATAGCAAAATTAAGAGGTACTTATTGCTCACTATTTTGAGCCAAGGCTTTTTTTCAATTGTTTTTTTTAACGGATTTTTCATAGTAATAACGGAATGTTTTTTAGCCCTGATGGAAGCGGTATCCCTCGCTTTTTAGCGAGGATTTAGCGGACAGCAGGAATAGCTCCAAAAAATAATGGTATAAAATTAATGAAATTTTTATGAAATCCGTTGATTTATTACGGCTCTTACCACATCAATTGCAACGGTGTTGTATTTATCGTTTGGAATGATGATGTCTGCGAAGGCTTTTGTGGGCTCGATGAACTGCTCGTGCATTGGTTTCAGTGTGTTTTGATACCTATTAAGAACTTCGTTCATGTCGCGTCCGCGTTCGGCAATATCTCTTCGTAATCTTCGGATGAGGCGTTCGTCAGAATCGGCGTGTACGAATATTTTTACATCAAAAAGGTCTCTTAATTCTGGGTTGGCTAGAATTAGAATTCCTTCTACAATCATGACTTTTCGGGGGTGCGTGAATACGGTATCGTCTGTTCTGTTGTGAGTTACAAAAGAATATACAGGTTGGTTGATGTTGTTTCC
>CAIKXD010000351.1 GCA_903831265.1 uncultured Bacteroidota bacterium | reverse complement strand
CAGATGTATTTACTGGACATAACTATAAAAATTTCGACCAATTCAACCGATTGTTTAGTGTGATGAATAACCTTGCATTGATCTACGGCAAAGAATTTAAAGCTAAGAAAATGCTGGAGGCATATGAATTAATAGACCATAAATCAGAAGCTGAATTAATCCAATGGCTTCTTGATTATGAAGTTTTTTGTGAAAAATTGATAAAAGAAGTATGTCACAATATGTTTGCAAAAAGTGCAGATAAGAAAGGCTTTATTGAATTATTACAGTTTCCTTATGTTAAAGTTGAATTTGCTCCTATTAACAATGCTATTATTGCTGCCAATTTATACCAAAAGCTTTATTGGCCAGTTCTTGAAAAGCATGCTGCTTTTGCTTTAGATGAAGATTTGAGTTGGAGCAGCTATGCAAATGAAAAAAGGTACTCATTAAAATTTCATTTAGATTTTAAAGCAATTGAAATAGTAAAATAACCCGTCTTAATGCTTTACTAAAACTGACCTTACTCTTAATAAACAGAAAATAGATTTTATTTAAGATTGCTTTAACAACTAGCTCATACTTATTAAGGGCTACAAATCGTTTGTCAAATACTCTATGATCCAGAAAATTTCCCTTCTTTTATTATTACTCTTTTCCTTATCGGTAAAAGTAGATTCATTGATAATAAAGAATCATCTACCAACAATTAAAGAAGACAAGAATCAGTTTGTAACGACTAAACAAGTAATTCGTCATTTAGCTGATTTAGAGGAAGATGAAGTAATGTTTATAGAATTTTGTCAATTTGGTTGTTTTCATCACAGAGTTGCTAGAATGTCTGTTACTAAAGAGAGTGAACATTATAGTCTAATACTCTATAATACGCCTATTTCAGAACCAGGAGGTATATGGACTTCAAGTTACCATGACAGTACTACCTATCATAATAGTTTTACTCTTTCAAAAATGCAGTTAGCCGATTTTCAAGAAGCATTACTTCCAGATAAAAAATCAGAATCAACCAATCACAATGCAATAAATATTTTTTTTCAAGGACAGGAATATTTGTCAGCTGACAGGGCATATAGTTCAAGGCTTAAAACTTTTCTTGAAATTATTGAGGCAGAACAATGTACTTGCGAAGATTCAAAATACTTTCGAACTGAAGAATATAAAGGTTATTTATCGAGAGATATGCAGGAATTTAGATCTAAAAATCAACCCACTTCTCCTTTTATTGAGGAACAGTTCGAGTGATTAAAATATAAGTAATTTAAACCGTCATGAAGGCAATCTATATTTTATTTTCTATTGTATTATTAATGAGTTGTAGTAGAGAAATTACTGTAGAAAAAGCAGCCAATGGTAAAGCCAGATGTGGACAGTTTCTTAGATAACATTATCCCACTTTTATAAATATTTAATCACTATACTTTGAAATTTTTTTTAGTTGTAGTATTAGCTTGCTTTTCATTAATTAATGGATTTGGCCAAAAAGCAGATTTTTATGTTACAAGAAGTCAAATAAAATCAGACTTCAAAAAATATTCTGCTGCTATTGATGATTTAGATATAGCCATTCAAATGAATCCTACTAACGTTCATTCATACCTGCTCAGAGGCATCGCAAAATCGGAATTAAAAGAATTTCAAAATGCAGTTATTGACTTTGACAAAGTAATTCGTTTGAAACCTAACTATTCATTGGTTTACTTCTATAGGGGCAGAGCAAATTTAATGTTAGATAGATTCAAAAAGGCAGAAGCTGATTATACTGTTTACATTAAAAATAACCCCTACGTTGCTTATGCATATTTTAGAAGAGGAAATGCAAGATCGAATCTTAGGAATTATAATCAAGCAATTAAGGATTTTGAAAAAACCTTGAGACTAGATCCAAGTATAGAAGAAGTTTGGTTCGAAATGGGTTATGCTAGGCTTCAAAATAATCAATTTGCTGAGGCGGTCAAAGATTTTGACAAAGTGATTGAGTATTTCCCAAATGAAAATTATGCCTATAAAAATCGAGCGTTATGTAAAAAAATGCTAAATGATTTCGAAGGTGCATTGAAAGATTACAGTATAGCAATAGCCAATGATTCCTGCAATTCAAAAGGATATTATTTTAGAGCAGAAATTAAGGTTTCTCTTCATGATTACCTGGGAGCAATAGTCGATTATAGCAAAGCAATTGAACTCAATGCTAATGATATAATACCCTACATCAAACGTGGTCTTACCAAATCAACCTTAGATGACTTTATGGGTGCGATAGAAGATTTTACCTCAGCGATAAAGGTTGATCCAAAAAACTCAGAATCTTATGCACGAAGAGGATTTATAAAACATCTTCTTCAAGATAAAGAAGGCAGTTGCTCAGATTTTTCAAAAGCTGTGGAACTGGGGGAACAAAATGGAGTAGAAATGATTAATCAATTTTGCAAATAATTAATCAAGAGAATGACTGATAAATTTAGAAAGTTTATTTATAAAATTGATACAGATACTTTATGAAATTT
>CAIKXD010000350.1 GCA_903831265.1 uncultured Bacteroidota bacterium | reverse complement strand
TGGGCAGAGGAGCCTGTTTTTACAACTCTTAATTTAAGCATAAACCAACCTTAGTGCGGTAAAAATCGTAAAATATTTTTATAAAACACTTTGATTGAAGCAATTACATTTTTTTAGGGTTAAAAGAGGTACAAGTCAGGAAACAATCAAAATTTGCCAAATAAATAATAATTGATTTTCAATTATCGCATTAAATTGATTAAAATTGCACACACATAATTGTATTTATGAATATAGATTTTAATAGAAACGAAGATGCCAATCGCATGCTTGCTTCTAACATGGAAAGAAAATTAACCAAGGTATACCAAGGTGGTGGGGCCAAACGCATCGAAAAACTGCATGCCGAAGGCAAAATGACTGCACGCGAGCGTATTGCATTTTTAATTGACAAAGACTCACAAACCATTGAAATTGGTGCTTTTGTTGGCGAAGACATGTACGAGGAGCATGGTGGTTGCCCAAGTGGAGGTGTTGTAATTGTGATGGGTTATGTAAGCAAAAGATTATGTTTAATTGTTGCAAACGATGCTACAGTTAAGGCTGGCGCTTGGTTTCCAATTACAGGCAAAAAGAATTTGCGCGCACAAGAAATTGCTATGGAAAATAAAATACCTATCATCTATTTAGTTGATAGTGCGGGTGTTTATTTGCCTTTACAGGATGAAATTTTTCCTGATAAAGAACACTTTGGCCGTATTTTTCGCAATAACGCCATCATGAGCAGCATGGGTATTATACAAATTGCTGCTATTATGGGCAGTTGTGTAGCTGGTGGTGCTTATTTACCTATCATGAGCGATGAAGCTATGATTGTAGATAAAACAGGAAGTATATTTTTAGCCGGCTCCTACCTGGTAAAAGCAGCCATTGGCGAATCGATAGACAACGAAACCCTTGGTGGTGCAACAACTCAATGCGAAATTAGTGGAGTTACAGACAACAAATGTAAAGATGATGCCGACTGTTTAACACGCATCAGAAATATTATGGATAAGCTAGGAAAGCCCGCTGATGCTGGTTTTGACAGAATTAAAGCGGTGCTTCCTGCCAAAGATCCTAAAGAAATATTTGGCATTTTACCCGACACCCGCGATAAGCAATACGATATGCACGAAATTATTCACCGATTGGTAGATAATTCAGAATTTGATGAATATAAAGCTGCCTATGGACAATCTATCATTTGCGGTTTAGCGCGCATTGATGGCTGGGCTGTAGGTATTGTTGCCAATCAACGCAAAGTGGTAAAAAGCAAAAAAGGTGAAATGCAATTTGGAGGGGTAATTTACTCCGATAGCGCCGATAAAGCTGCCCGTTTTATTATGAATTGCAACCAAAGAAAAATTCCTCTTGTGTTTTTACAAGATGTAACTGGCTTTATGGTTGGCTCTCGTAGCGAGCACGGAGGCATTATTAAAGATGGTGCAAAACTAGTGAGTGCAATGAGTAATTCTGTAGTTCCTAAATTTACAATAGTTGTTGGAAATAGCTATGGTGCAGGAAATTACGCTATGTGCGGAAAAGCATATGATCCTAGACTAATTGTTGGATGGCCAAGTGCACAAATAGCGGTGATGGGTGGCTCGCAAGCGGCAAAAGTATTGGTACAAATAGAAGTAGCCAGCTTAAAAGCAAAAGGAGAATTGATTACTCCCGAAAACGAAGCTGAATTATATAACAGAATTAAAGATAAATACGATAAACAAACTTCACCTTATTACGCTGCAGCAAGATTATGGATCGATGCCATTATCAATCCTATGGATACACGCAAGGTAATTAGTATGGGCATTCAAGCAGCCAACCAATCGCCTATTAAAAAGCGTTATAATGTGGGTGTAATTCAAACGTAAAATGCTATGAGTAAATATCCAAAAGGTTTACTTTATATTTCTGAAGAGGAGAAGTTAAAAATAAGATTAAATAGTACTTATGAAGAACGCTTTGTAAAACTTATGGGATTAATAGCCCTTGACAGAATGCTTAAAAAAAATATAGTGATCCATAAAAGCAAAACAGAAAATTAAATATGGATATTTATAGTGATGAACTAATTTAACTTTTTAAAGCACTGCACAAATTTGATGTCAAATACGGTGTAATGGACAAAAAAGTTGGTAATTTATAGACACTTTGTTCAAGTGGACATTTTAGTTGGTGTTTATTTTTTTGTATTCATAGAATAGATAATTTAAATTCTGAATTTTGTATTGTCAAGATAAACGGAGTAGGCTCTGCTGGAGAGCAACCTATGAGGGATACCCTTGATGGTCGTCAAAAATGTCTGTTAATGGGCTGTCCTAGCGATGGCCCATTGATATTTTTAGAGACCGTCATGCCTTAAAAAACTCACTTATGAACTTCTTTTTTCTTTCACTTGATAAACCATTATGGTTGCGGAGTTTATTTTTCAAATTAGAGAATTGACCATCTATTGCATTTGTTGTATTTGGGATTTTAAAATCAATGTAATCATACCAAGTGAATAAGTAGGTTAAGTTGTTTTGAAGGCTTCTATATGCGCTACGAAGCCTTTTGTGTACATATCTTTTTTTACCATTCTCATCAACCTTTCTTTCATTTAAAAAAGACTCCCATTTTGTAAACCAGTCTTGTAATCCACCAATAAAGCTTTCTTTATCTGTATGAACTAATAAAAGGGTATGCTCCCAAAGCTCCTTACTAGCTTGTAACTTGGGCTTTTTAGTTAAGTACCTTCGTATGATAGCAACCTGATGAAAATTGCACATTTGGATAGGTATACTGATTTCAAACATTTGGAATAAGCCTTTCCTGCCATCACAAATTACAGATTGTATTTTTATACCTCTTCTAGAAATTTCTTCGACACCTTGAAGATATAATTTGTTGCTTTCTTGTTTTACAAATTGGGTCAAAAGTACCTGCCCTGTTATAGAATCCTTGAAAACCATTACACCAAATTGACGACCAAAATAAGTGGTGTCCATAAGTAAATTTACTAAACCAGGGAATGAGGTGTTTCTTTCAAATTGTACAGAATCTATTTTACGCTGAATAGTTTTTAAGGAACAATTGTATTTGTCTGCAAGTTGCTGATAGGTTTGCTTGCCTTGAATATATTCTTGCCAAATTACAATTGGCTCTATTCGATTACCACCGTTGAATACACGATTGCAATTCCCACATTTATATCGTTGAATTCTATTCGCAAAACCATATTTGAACCCGATTTTACTACCACAGAAAAAGCACTTTTTTTATTCATAACCTTTCATTTGCCCCAAAGCTAATAAGAATGCTTTTTACAGAACATTTTACCAACTTTTTTGTCCATTAACCCTCAAATACATATTAGTTGGTGGGTTTGCCACAAATTTACATGGTTTTAATCGAACAACAGCTGATATAGACATTTGGATTAAGGACAATGAAATTAATAGAAGAAATCTAAGAAAAGTTATTCATGCAATTGGACTAGGCGATTTTGAAGAGTTGGAAACTACTGAATTAATTCCAAGCTGGACTTCCATTTATTTGGATTCAGGTTTTAATAAGGATAGTTTTGACAATTGTTATGAAATGGCAATAGAGGCTGATATATTTCAAATACCACTCAAATTTTTACACCTCAACTATTTGTTAGATTCCAAAAAAATATCTAACAGACAAAAGGACATAATCGATGTAGATGAATTAGAGAAAATTAAACAATCAAAATTGAATAATTAAGATTACAAGTTCCAATAATTAAAACCTTCTTCAAGAAAAATCTATAATGGCTTCTTAGCCACCACAAAGAAATAGCGCTTAAATATTTCGCTTTTTTCAATCACAAATCCTTTCTCTTTCATGCCTGTTTCAAATGGCTCTAAAGAATCAAAATGATAGGTGTGATCATCATGTCCAACTTTACTTCTTTTGTAATATAAATACCTAGCTAAGCGCTCAAAGAAAGTATCCGATAATAATTTTTGTGATGTTTTTGTTGAATCAGTTGCACTTGCAGGTATATCTAAATGACTGCTTAAAAACAAAGTGCCACCTGGTTTTAATATTCGAAATGCTTCAGCAAAAAATGCTTTATAATCTTTAAAATGATCAATGGCCGAAAGGCTCATCACCACATCAGTAAAATTACTTTTAAATGGTAATTCTTCTGCAAAAGCCATTACATGCTTTAATTTCAACTGCGTCAACTTTGGATAAATTCTAATAAACTGATCGTGCAATAAACGCAAATTAGGATCTACCAAATAGTAATCAATCGTTTCTGGATATTGAAAAAATGAGCACCAAGCATGGCCTGTTCCAGCCCCCACATCAACCACAGTTTTATCTTTTAAATTGCCCATCCCCGATTTTAAAGCCAAGTAATTAGCAACAGGCACACTGTTTAATAAAGTATAAACCGAAAGCGATTTATGATAATTTAAAAACTGCTCATTTAAACGCTCCCACTCTTTATCTTCTGGCTTTTTCTCTGTGGCTTTAATAAAATCAAGTACCTCATCTTGTTTGGTGAAAACCTTTCCGTTTTTAGCGCATTTTACGTGGTTGCCGTCAAGGCTTAAAACACCCTCATTGTCGCCCGGACTGCGCATATTTTCAATGTAATTACTTACATTTTCTCTGTTTTGATGAAATAGCTGAGCTGGCTCGTAAATATTACGTTCTTTATCTATAAGATTAAGGTAAATTTGTTCTGGCGTCATTGTAATATTGTAATTTATTATTATGGTTCAGTGCTAAAAGTTCAACAGATTTTTAACAAAAATATCACTATTTTTCATAGCATCGAATTTCTTTTGCCATGTTGTATATGCAGCTTCCTCAAAACTCAATTTTTGTGCTGCTGTTAAATTCATTAATAAAAGTAATTTATCAACTACTTCCTGGGCAGTTGGATTAGGAGGAAGCAAGTAGCCATTTGCACCATCTTCTATAATTTCGCTAACCCCTCCTACATTTGTTCCAATCACAGTAAAACCAGCCGAAAAGGCTTCCATCATTGAAATTGGAACACCCTCGGTTGCACTTACATTTACTAAAGCATCAATTCTATTTTGATGATAAAAATCTAAAATATCATCTCTATCTGTAGCACCTTTTAGAACAAATTGTACATGATTAAATGTTGCTTTCAAATCTTCAATATTCTCAAAAAAAGAATCACAATATTCCTTTTCAATCCCTATGGCATCGCCAAAGTGTATCCAAACAATTTTTTTGTTTGTTGGAGTTAACCTCAATGCATTTGCTAATAAATGTAATCTTTTTAAAGGCAATACCCATGAGTTACTTACGATAATTAAATGGTCTGGATATAAATCTATTTTATTTTTATTTGGCAACTTAAATTGAGTGGTTCCTAAATAATTTAAGGACAATTTATTTTCAGCCACATTCTGTGATAATTGCAACTTTTCCTTAAAATAACTTAAGCCATTTTTACTTATAAAAAACAGTTGACTTAACTGCGCAACTATATATGGCCTAAATGGCAGATAATTATTATTTTCTCTTTCGAAATACAAATCATAACCATGCAAACGCGTAGCAATTTTTAAATTGTATTTTTCTTTTAAAAGTGCAGCGGCCAGTGTGGACTCAGTTAAAAAAAAGCTATAAACATGTATTTCGCTTTTAGAAAGGCCTTGCTCTTTAATTAAATTTTCAATTAATGACTTTATCTTTAAAGCACTCGCATAATATGAAAATGCAGTCTTAATTAAAGAAATACGCATTGGTAGTTGGTAAGTTTCCTTGATTGCTTTTTTTTCATTTTGCCAAATAGAACTAAAAAGCAATTTCGCGAGTTTTATTTTTTCAACAATCCCAAAACTTTTATCTAAACGCTTAGCCGTGCAGTTAGATGGTATTGCTCTTAATATATCAGATTTACTGTTGTGAGAAAAAATATAAATATGTTCAAACTCTTTAGCTAGTTTTTCAATCTCAGGGTCGATAAAACTATCCATATAATGATAAGGATAATGCAAGGTAAAAAGAATAAGATATTTTTTACTATTTGCTTGGTTTATCATAGCAACCGATAATTTTACTTATTTTTGTATACTAAATTTTTTGCCAAAGGTGTGCAAAATAAATTAATTTCAGATTAAAATATGCGCAACTCCAACGAACAAAGTATGAAAGAAGTGATAGAAGCCCTGCTAAAAGCCTATCGCATTGAAAGTGGAGTTAATACTGCAATGATTGAAGCCAGTTGGATTAAAATGATGGGGAAAACAATTGCAAAACACACTGCCGAAATTCAATTAAGAGATAAAACTTTATTTTTAAAAATTGATGCCCCAGCACTCAGACACGAGCTCAACTTTGCTAAAGAAAAAATAAAAAATAATATCAACGAAGAATTTAAATTTGATTTGGTAGATGAGGTTGTAATTCGTTAAGCAATCTTACCATAATATAATTTCCAATACTTAACTGCACTGTTGCAATTAAACATCGAGAGCGGACAAAGTAATAATCAACATCAAAACTAAAGCCCAACAATCTAAAAGTATAGCATGAAAAAAATAATTGTAATTGCAGGTGCAACAGGTAATTTAGGTGGCAAAATTGCAGCTGCCTTGCTCGCTAAAGGTGCAGAAGTAAGAGCAATTGTACGTTTAGAAACTGAACAAAAAAAAATAAAAGACTTAGAGGAAAAAGGTGTACAAGTTTTTCAAATTGACACTCGTAATAAATCTGAAATCTCTAAACATTGTGTTGGTGCACACTGCCTTGTGTCGGCTTTAGCAGGATTAAGGGAAACAATTATTGATGCACAGCGTATTTTTTTAGATGCTGCCATTGAAGCTAATGTTCCAAGATTTATTCCAAGTGACTATTCAAGTGATTTTACAAACTTAAAAGATGGACAAAACAGAAATTTAGATTTCAGAAGAGCGTTCCACCAATATCTTGAAACAACTCCTATTAAAGCAACCACTATATTCAACGGTCCTTTTATGGATTTATTAACTACTGATATGCCTTTAATTATGTTTAAACAAAAGCGTATACTTTGTTGGGGAAATCCAAATCAAATGATAGAATTTACAAGTACGCATAACGTTGCTGCCTTCACCGCAGAAGCAGCCATGGAAAATGAAACACCAAGATTTTTAAGAATTGCAGGAGACATAATTTCTTGCAACCAATTTGTAAATTTGCTTACAGCACTTACCAATGAAAAGTATAAATTGTTTAGGCCAGGAGGCATTGGTCTTCTAAATGTTGTCATCAAATTAACAAGATTTTTTTCACCTTCAAAAAATGAGCTTTATCCCGCTTGGCAGGGCATGCAGTATATGAGGGATATGATGGAAGGTAGAATTGTTTTCCAAAAATATGACAACGATAGATATACAAACTTAAAGTGGACATCTGTTAAGGAATTTCTAATAAATGAAAAAGTAAATATTAGGCCGACTAATGAAGACCCGAAAAAACAATAAACCAGCTGCAACATTAAAAAAATTGGCCATTCAATACCTCAATGATCCCCATGAAATCTGTATTGTATCTCTAAATCACCAATTTCGTGCTGCTAAATAATATTAGCATTAACACATCTCATCATTGGCATATTGTAAAATTGGCAAATTGTTGAATTAGCAGATTATAAATCTTGCATCGGTATTATTCGAATCAAATCCACAGACTTATAAATCAAATCAAACATAAGCTAATCAGAGGTATCAGCTAATTAGCTAATCAACTTGGCACATTGTAAATTTATTCATCCACAAACTCCGGAAAAAAATTTGCATTAAAGTTAATCAAATATAATTTTTCTATGGCCCTGGTTATTGCTGTATACAACCATCTTTTAAACTCTTTATTTACCATTTCATCTGTGAGGTATCCTTGTTCTATAAAAACAGCTTTCCACTGCCCACCTTGTGCCTTATGGCAGGTAATAGCATAGGCAAACTTTACTTGTAAAGCATTAAAAAAAGGGTCTTGCTTAACCTTCAAAATTCTAGCCGATTTATTAGTAACATCGCTATGAAATTCCATTACCTCATTAAACAATTTATTATTTTGATCGTAGGTTAAAGCAGGGGCATCAGAGTTAATTGTGTCTAAAATAATTTTAGCATCAAATTCAGGTTCATCAGGATAGTCAACTAATCGCAAAGTAACATCTGCAAAGTTAAAACCAAACATTTCTACATCTCGTTTCTTAATGCGTACAATTTCTGCAATATCTCCATTAGCAATAAAGCTTGCCTTGTCTTTATTTCCAAGCCAAAAATAATTGTTCTTTACTACCATTAAATAATCTCCCGTACTTATGCTTTCTTCATGAAATTTTATCCTTCGTCTAATTTCTTGATTGTAAATATTTGCTCTTTTGTTGCTCCTGCAAATAATAATGGTGTTGTCATCACCATACTGTTTATAAGCATCATTAATAGCGTCAACTAAGTCGGCACCGGGTAGCTTAATAATATCATTAAATTGTTTGATTTCAAATGCTGGCATAGCTTCATTTTCATCACGTATCATATTTCTAATGGCTGTGGCATTGGTTAATATACCACTATCATTGGCCTGCCTAACAACTTCTGTTAACTCAAACTCATAAACATTGCAATGAAAATTTGTCTTCAAATACTCGCCATTTAAAGCAGGACTTTCTGCCATGCCCACTGGCGGCAACTGAGCGGTATCTCCAATTAAAATCAATTTGCAATTTTCACCATTATAAACATACATAAGTAAATCCTCTAACAAACTTCTATTGCTAAATAACTTGCCTTCAGAAGCACTGCTTCCATCACCTATCATTGATGCTTCATCCACAATAAATAAAGTGCTTTTATGTAAATTAGGTTGTAATATAAAAGCTCCTTGACCATTGGCATTTGTAACTGGCTTATATATTTTTTTATGAATTGTAAATGCCGATTTTCCTGAATATTGCGTTAAAACCTTGGCTGCACGGCCTGTTGGCGCTAATAATATAGATTGAAATTTTACTGTTCCTAAGCTCTTTATTACCGCGCTTACTAAAGTTGTTTTGCCTGTACCTGCGTAGCCTTTTATAACAAAAAGTTCATCTTGTATTTCACTTAAAATAAAATCACTAATCTGATGCATCAACAGCTGCTGGCCCTTAGTTGCAGTGTGTCCAAAGTGTTGTTTAAGTTCATTTAAAAACTTTTTCTTCATCATAATTTCATCAATAAGTAAACAACGAATGTAAGTTTTAATTAAGTTTGTTTTAAAAATATAAACCATGAAACTTTTAAAAATTACGCTTATTGGTATTGCAGCGCTATTGGCTGCGTATCTATTTTGCTGCTCACTAGGTATTTCCAAATTCAAAACAAGCAAAAGCATTCTAATCAATGCTTCTTCTGAACAAGTGTTCAGCGAAATTAATGACTACACAAGATGGCCCAGATGGAGCCCATGGGCGCAACGGGATAAAAAAATGAAAAATGTATATTCAGGAAATCCTGGAGAAATTGAACATAAAAACTCTTGGAAAAGCAAATCAGAAGGCAATGGATCGCAAGAAATTATTGAAATCAGAATTAATGAATATATTAAATCTAAATTGGTTTTTACCGACTGGGATGGTGAATCGTTTACAGAATTTATTTTAAAGCCAGAGGGCGATAAAACCAACGTTACATGGACTATGGAAAGTACTGAATTTCCTTTTATTTCCCGCGGTTTTATTTTTTTAATGGGCGGAAATAAAATGATTGAAAAAGATTACGAAGAAGGCTTGGCTAATCTTAAAAAAGTAGTTGAAGCTAAACCAAAAGTAGAATCAATCGCTTTTGAAATAGTAGAGGTTCCAGAAATTATTTATGTTGGCTTGCGAATGAAAATTAATGCTGCAAAAGTAGATTCAGCGCTTTTTGCCAACAGCTATGGCAAAATTGCCAATGCCATTGGTAACAAAACCGAAGTAACAGGAATGCCCTTCTCCATTGCACACATTTTTGATGAAAAAACTGGCGATATGGATTTAGAAATGGCTTTACCTGTTAAAAATGAAATTAAACTTAGTGGCGAGCTTAACTGCAATAAAATTGGAGCAGGAAAATGCGCTAAATATGAATACAAAGGTGCTTACGTTGGTACCGAAAAAATTTGGCCTCCCTATTACAATGAAGTGCTTAAAAAATATAAACCTCGCTTCTCAGGATATGAAGTATACGCCAACGATCCCGCCTCAGTCAAGTCTCCAGAAGAATACATTACATGGTTAATGATTCCTATTGAATAATGAGAAGTAAATGGAGAATTTTATAAACCTTATATTAAAATTCTAACACTGATTCTACAAAATAAATAGTCCAATTGTATTGAAATATAATTTTTTATGTCGGCATTAGCCATTGTAAATCCAGATAGCTGTCGAGACTATATTGTAAATAAAAAAATCCGAATCAAATTTGATTCGGATTTTTTTTACTTCTCTAGTAAATTACTACTTCAATTCAAAGTTTGTGGTGCCAATATTCACACCATCAACAAAGATCTCTACTTTATATTTTCCTTGCTTAAAATCTACATTGTCTTTCTTAGTAAATGCTAAACACATCTCTTTCGATTCTTGCTCATAAAATACATCTTTCTTAGCACTATAAAATTGTTTTTGACCATCGCCTGTAAAGGTATTGTTATCATCAGTGCTTGTTACCAAAACCTCTTCACCTGGTGCTGTAATCTTCATAAAAATGGTTTTATTTTCCTTTTTAGCTAATTTATTTTCACTTAAGGTAAAGCAAGCTCTTACTCTATCAGCCCTCTTAGCTTTCGTTGTAGTAGATTCCTTATCAGAACCTTTTACCTTAACAGCATCTGCAAATAACTGATAAGCCTTTAGTTTAGCGCCCATATCAATTTTTTGATTTAATGAATTCTTTTCATTAGCAAGCTGCTCAGATTTTCCCTGCTCGTTTTTTAAATCAGATCTTACCTGATTGTTTTCTTTCTGCAGACCAATGTTGGCTTGTTGCAATGAGTCAATTTCATGCAAATAGCTTTTTATTAAATTACGTATAGTTTCTAATTCACGCTTTAATTTTTTTACCATCGAAGCATCGCCTTTGTATTTTTCAAGCTGAATTCCTAAGTCTTCTAATTCTTCTTTCTTTGAATCTAATTCGGATTGCAATTGCTTGTTATCTGTACTTAATTCATCATAAGCTTTTTTTACTTCCTCAAAATCCGATTTTACGGCTGCAAAATCAGTCTCAACCTTAATCTTTTCTACATAAACTGTTTCCTTTTCGCTATTTGTTGTATAGAGTTTCCACCCTAAAAAAGAAGATAACAAAAACAATATAGCCGATATAACTATAAAGATTTTGTTTCCTGATTTACCTTGATTTTCCATATATATTAGATTTTATTTGTTACACGTTATTTATTGCACGAAATTAATTTTAATTATTCAATAGTACAACATAATTTAACGCTAAATTACCATTTTCTATCAATAACTTTTCTTTTTCATAAACAAAAAAATAATTTTGCAACAATAAGTCGAAAAAAAATAATTTGAATCTCATTTTTGAAATCATTCATCAACCTGCATTTTTTGGTGTTTCTTGCAAATTTTGAATCAAAATAATACGTTTCACAGCTAGCAATAATTTATGTTAAGTTACTTAGAAGATTTACTTTCGTTGGTTTTCCCCGAAATCTGCAATGCTTGTGGAAAACCCATATACAAGAACGAAAACCTCATCTGTAATTATTGTAAAGTTAAATTACCTTACACAAATTTTCACCTCCAAGTGGAGAACCCTATCGAAAAAGTTTTTTGGGGTAGAGTTCCTATCGAAAAAGCTGGAGC
>CAIKXD010000349.1 GCA_903831265.1 uncultured Bacteroidota bacterium | reverse complement strand
CCAAGCAACGGTGCAAGGCGCAATTTTAGCGCAGGCTGTTTTTAATAATGATGCTACCACCGTTTTAATTGGTGATGAAGCCACTATTTTAAATACCCTAAAACAATTAGGTGCAGATGTTAGTCAGTTTGAGATTGTTCACGCATCTCAAAACATTGCTATGCATGAACACCCCACTAAAGCCTTGGTGCAAAAACCCGATTCAAGTATCTCTGTGGGTTTAAAACTACTCAAAGAAGATAAAATTCAAGCGTTTAGTAGTAGCGGAAATACAGGAGCTGCACTTGTTGGTTCCATGCAAACTATTAGAGCTATTCAAGGTGTGATTAGACCTTGCATCACATCTGTTTTACCCAAGGAAAATGGAGGAATAAGTTTAATATTAGATGTTGGTACAAACGCAGATTGCAAGCCAGATGTTCTCTATCAATTTGGTATGCTTGGCTCTGTTTACAGCACCATTCTTACAGGTAATAAAAACCCGAAGGTAGCACTGCTTAACATTGGTGAAGAACCAGAAAAAGGAAATTTAGTTAGTCAAAGTGCTCATCAATTGATGAAAGACAGCAAGGATTTTAATTTTGTTGGAAATGTGGAAGGGCGTGATTTGTTTAATGATAAGGCTGATGTGTTGGTTTGTGAAGGTTTTACAGGTAATGTAGTTTTAAAAACTGCTGAAGCCTTTTACTCTCTTATAAAACGCAGAAACCGGAGTGATGATTATTTCGACAGATTTAATTATGAACTTTATGGAGGCACTCCTATCTTAGGTGTTAACGGTACGGTAATGATTGGACACGGTATTTCGAGCCCCGAAGCAATTAAAAATATGCTCATCCATAGTAAGCAGGTAGCAGAGGCTAAGCTGCACGAAAAAATTAAAGAAGTATTTAGCTAATGACAAAAATAAGAGCCGCAATAACTGCTGTAGGTGGATTCCTTCCAGATTTTGTTCTATCAAATAAAGAACTCGAAAAACTTGTTGACACAACCGATGAGTGGATATTGAGTCGTACAGGAATTTCGGAAAGAAGAATTCTTAAAGGCGAAGGTAAAGGAACCTCTGATATGTGTGCCGAGGCTGTAAAAGTGCTTTGCGCAAAGCGTGGCATTGATCCTATGGAAATAGACTTGTTAATTTGTGGTACGGTTACACCAGACTTCCCATTTCCTGCCACAGCCAACGTTATTTGCGACAAAGTTGGAGCGAAAAATGCCTGGGGATTTGACGTAGCCGCTGCTTGTTCAGGATTTATGTTTGGGTTAGTTACAGCTAGTAAATTTATAGAAACAGGAACTCATAAAAAAGTGGTTGTTGTAGGTGGAGATAAAATGTCATCTATCATTGATTATAGCGACAGAGCTACATGCGTTATTTTTGGTGATGGTGCAGGTGCAGTATTGTTGGAGCCTACTACAGAAGAGTTTGGTATTATGGACTCTATATTAAAAACAGATGGCTCAGGTCGTCAGTTTTTGCATCAAAAATCAGGTGGTTCTGTGAGCCCTGCCACGCATGAAACAGTTGATGCTAAACAACATTTTGTTTACCAAGAAGGGCAAGCTGTTTTTAAGTTTGCAGTGACCAATATGGCTGAAGTTTCTGCGGAAATTATGGATAAAAATAATTTAAAACCAGATGACATTGCTTGGTTGGTTCCGCATCAGGCAAATAAAAGAATCATAGATGCAACAGCCAACAGAATGGGGCTGGCTTCTGAAAAAGTAATGTTAAATATTCAAAAATATGGCAATACCACTGCAGGTACTTTGCCACTTTGCTTGTTTGACTACGAAAAGCAACTAAAAAAAGGCGATAATATTATACTTGCCGCCTTTGGTGGTGGATTTACATGGGGCGCTGTATATATTAAATGGGCTTATAACAGTTAGATTCAGAAACAAATTTGAATAATATGTTTGCTTAATTATTAACAATTGCATTAGAGGAAATCAATAAAATTATATTTGCATTTAAGTATTTTTAAAACAACAAAAAATGGAATTAAAAGAAATACAAGACCTTATTAAATTTGTTGCAAAATCAGGAGTTTCTGAGGTTGAGCTAGAAAGCAAAGGCTTTAAAATTGTTATTAAAACTGGAGGTGGACAAGAAACAGCTAGACATGAACAAACCTACCTTGCCGCACCAATGCCAATGATGGCGCAACAAATTCAAATGCCAGCTCAGGTTGCAGCTCCTGCTCCAACTGCTGAGGCCCCAAAGGCTGCTGTAGCTGCTGTACCAAGCATCGACACTTCAAATTTAATTACAATTAAATCGCCAATGATTGGTACTTTTTATCGCTCCGCTGGACCTGATAAACCTTTGTTTGTTAACATTGGAGATGAAGTTAAAGGTGGTAAAGTATTATGTATAATTGAAGCTATGAAGCTATTCAATGAAATTGAATGTGAGCATACTGGTACAATTGTAAAAGTTTTAGCCGAAGATGGTTCACCAGTTGAATATGATCAACCGCTATTCTTAATTCAACCATAGAAATTAGGTTTGAAATTACATTATTATCTCATGTTTTAATTCAAAGAATAGTTTATCATGTTTAAAAAAATATTGATTGCCAATCGTGGAGAAATTGCATTACGCGTTATTCGTACTTGTCGTGAGATGGGCATTAAAACCGTAGCAGTATATTCAACAGCCGATAAAGAAAGTTTACACGTAAAATTTGCTGATGAAGCAGTTTGTATAGGTCCCCCAGCGAGCAAAGATTCTTATCTAAAGATTGCGAATATTATTTCGGCAGCTGAAATTACAAATGCCGATGCAATTCATCCTGGTTACGGATTTTTGTCAGAAAATGCAAAATTTAGCCGCATTTGTAAGGAGCATGGCATTAAGTTTATTGGTGCTTCACCTGAAATGATTGAAGGTATGGGCGATAAATCATCAGCTAAAGATACAATGATTAAAGCTGGGGTTCCAACAATACCTGGTTCTGAAGGTTTACTTGAAAGTTTAGATCAAGCAAAAAAATTAGCTAAAAAAATTAAATATCCTGTCATCATTAAAGCTACTGCCGGTGGTGGTGGAAAGGGAATGCGCATTGTTTGGGAAGATGCCGAAATGGAAAAAGCATGGGACAGTGCTCGTCAAGAAGCAGCTGCTGCCTTCGGAAATGATGGAATGTACCTCGAAAAATATATTGAAGAGCCTCGTCATATTGAAATTCAAATTGTTGGAGATCAATACGGAAAAGCCTGTCATTTAAGTGAAAGGGATTGTTCGGTTCAACGAAGACACCAGAAATTAGCAGAAGAAACTCCTTCGCCTTTTATGACTAATGAATTGCGTGAAGCAATGGGTCAAGCTGCTATTAAAGCCGCATTAGCAGTGAGTTACGAAGGTGTTGGAACTGTTGAGTTTTTGGTAGACAAACACAAGAATTTCTATTTCATGGAAATGAATACAAGAATTCAGGTGGAGCATCCAATCACAGAAGAGGTTATAAATTACGATTTAATTCGTGAACAAATATTAGTGGCAGCTGGTGTGCCTATTAGTGGTAAAAATTATTATCCACAATTGCATGCTATTGAATGTCGTATTAATGCCGAAGATCCTGCTAATAATTTCCGCCCTTCTCCAGGTAAAATTACCAATCTTCATATTCCTGGAGGTCATGGAGTGCGCGTAGATTCTCATGTATATGCTGGTTATACAATACCACCAAACTACGATAGCATGATTGCTAAATTGATAACGGTTGCTCAAACACGTGATGAAGCCATCAATAAGATGTACAGAGCTTTAAGTGAATTTGTAATTGAAGGAATAAAAACAACCATTCCTTTTCACTTAAAACTAATGCAAGATCAAAAATTTATAGAAGGCGACTATACTACCAAGTTTATGGAATCCTTTGATTTAACTGATTTATAAAAAAAAGCCTCCAAACTTGGAGGCTTTTTTTTTGAGCTATAGTTCTGTAATTAAAATGAATTGTACTTTATGTCTGAGTTTAATGATTTATGGGAACGAGTCTGAAGACTCGCTCCAGTGAGTTATCTAAACTGCTTTAAATACAGATTTTATATGGCTATAATAAACAAGTCGGAAGACTCGCTTTAGTGAGTTATTTTCTATAAGTTAAACTGGTTTTAAAGTCTGGATGTTGTTTAATACCGATGTGAAATTAGTAATGGCCCAAATTTCTTTCCGATCGGCATTTACCAATGTAAGATTTTAAATTATTGGTATAATTTATAAATCACATTGGTATAATGATTTAAAAGAACAAGTCATAAGAATCGCTTCAGTATGTTTCAAGCATGGCTCCTGAAGAAAATAAAAGCAAAAAAAAGCAGCCTTTCGACTGCTTTCTTTGTATTTAAATAGGTAATTTTAAATTAATTTAAAACTTGTTTTACCAAGTCAGCGGCCTCTTGTAATTGAATAGCTGAAAACACTTTCAAGCCTGATTCATCAATTATCTTTTTAGCTTCTACAGCGTTTGTACCTTGTAATCTAACAATAATTGGCACATTAATATTTCCCATATTATTGTATGCATCAACAATTCCTTGTGCAACTCTATCGCAACGCACAATACCACCAAAAATATTAACTAGAATAGCTTTTACATTAGGGTCTTTTAAAATAATTCTGAAGGCTTGCTCCACTCTTTGAGCATTTGCGGTTCCACCTACATCTAAAAAGTTTGCAGGATCTCCCCCACTCAACTTAATAATATCCATAGTAGCCATTGCCAAACCTGCTCCGTTTACCATACAACCCACATTTCCATCTAATTTTACGTAGTTTAAGCTATGCTCAGCAGCTTCAACTTCTGTTGAATCTTCTTCGGTTACATCGCGCAAGGCAGCTAAATCAGCATGTCTAAATAATGCGTTTTCATCTAAATTTACTTTTGAATCAACAGCAATAATTTTGTTATCGGATGTTTTTAAAACAGGATTTATTTCAAACATAGCAGCATCAATGGTGTCGTATGCTTTATATAAGGCAGTTACAAACTTTACCATTTCTTTGTGCGCTGTACCCTCTAATCCTAAATTAAACGCAATTTTACGTGCCTGAAATGCCTGTAAACCAACCTTAGGGTCAATTTCTTCCTTATGAATCAAGTGAGGTGTATTATGAGCAACCTCTTCAATATCCATTCCACCTTCTGTGCTGTACATGATTACATTTCTGCCTGTAGCACGGTTTAACAAAACACTAACATAAAATTCTTTGGGTTGCGATTCGCCTGGATAATATACATCTTGGGAGATAAGTACTTTACTTACTTTTTTACCTGCCTCACCAGTTTGTATTGTTACCAACACATTACCTAAAATATTTGTAGTAATTGTTTTTACATCATCTAAAGATTTAGCTAAAGCAACACCTCTTTGCTCGGTGCCAACAATTTTACCTTTTCCTCTCCCACCAGCGTGTATTTGAGATTTTACCACCCACCAGCCAGTACCGGTTTGTTTTTGCAATTCTTCGGCTGCTTTAACAGCGGCCTCTGGACTGTCGGCAACAATACCTTCTTGTATTGCTACACCAAAAGATTTCAATACTTCTTTTCCTTGATATTCGTGTATGTTCATATGTTAAATTTAAAGGTCCAAATGTACTTTATTTTACTATAATAGCAAATGCTATTTTTAAAATTAATGTTATGATTTTTCTTCCCAAATACTTGCTAAATGCACAATTGTATCAACAGCGCGATGCATATCTTGCACGCTTACCCATTCTAGCTTGCTATGAAAAGCATGCTCCCCTGCAAAAATATTAGGACAAGGTAAGCCCATAAATGAGAGTCTTGAACCGTCTGTTCCGCCTCTAATAGAAGATTGTACGGGGCTTAATCCACTTCGCTTGATAGCCTCCACAGCGTATTCAGTTACCTTGGGGTGATGTTGCAAAATTTCTTTCATATTTCTATATTGCTCATTCACCACAAATTCGTAGGTAGCCCCCGGAAATTTAGCTATTTCATTCTTAACAATCTCTTCTAGTAAAATTTCATGCCTTTTTAGCAGCGCAGTATC
Source organism: uncultured Bacteroidota bacterium (assembly GCA_903831265.1). Taxonomy (GTDB): domain Bacteria; phylum Bacteroidota; class Bacteroidia; order UBA4408; family UBA4408; genus CAIKXD01. Next base: position 4,500 of record CAIKXD010000349.1, on the reverse strand, counting down.
AAAATCTCTTATGATAAAATTTACGACTGTTTTTTCTATTAAGCCATTCACACTTACAGGATGAATAAATCCTTGTTTATATTCGGTTGACTCTGGAGAAAGTTTATCTTTAGGCAAGGCATCTATAATTGCACTGGCAATTTTTATGGCACTTTGCATTTTATCTTTAGCAAAACCCGGGTGCGTGCTTATTCCATGAATTGTTAATGATACTCCATCGGCGCTAAAAGTTTCATCTTCAATATGACCAGAAGTTTCGCCATCAATGGTATAAGCGTATTTAGCTCCAAGTTTTTGAATATTTACATGATTAACACCTCGGCCAATTTCTTCATCGGGAGTAAACAATATTTTTATGGCACCATGTTTAATTTCTGGATGATTAATTAGCTGATGAATGGCATCCATAATTTCGGCCACACCTGCTTTATTATCAGCACCTAACAGCGTTGTACCATCAGCTGTGATAATATCATTTCCAATTTGATTTAATAACTCAGGGTGTGCTTTTGGGCTCAGCACTTGCGATGTATCGGCAAGCAGCACAATATCATGACCTTGATAGCTATAATGAACCACAGGGTTTACATTTTTACCACTGCAGTCGGGCGATGTATCGACATGTGAACAAAAGCAAATTGCTGGAACTTCTTTACTTGAGTTACTTGGCAATGTTGCATAAACATATCCAAATTCATCAAGGTGCGCATCTTTAATTCCCATTTCAAGTAATTCTTTGACCAACACACGACTTAAATCTTTTTGTTTTTCGGTTGATGGAAAAGTATTTGATTCAGGATCTGATTGTGTATCAATTTGAACGTATCTTAAAAAGCGCTCTGTTACCGTATATTTTAAACTCATAAATTATTATATTTTTTATTTTATAGCTGGTTCAACTACTTTATTTTATTTATTTATCATCAGTTTACTGTTTTCAAAACTCAATCCATCATTAAAAGTTAAGTAATACAATCCGTTTGATAAACCGTTCAGATCGATTTCAAAATTAGCTGTATGTGCAGCTATTTTATAATTTCTAATCCATTTACCTTCATTGTTTATTATACAACATTCAATTATATTCTCTGATTTTGGAAAATTGGTTAAATCAACCACCACTTTATCTTTGGCAGGGTTAGGAATGAGCTTTAGCTTATTAGCGGAAATTTTTTTTTCGATACCAGTAATACCTGATTTCATTGCTAATGCATATTCTCCTTTTTGGATAGAGTCAATTTTAATAGTGCCATATTTATCATTAACATTGTTCATTACCTTTGTAAAATAAGGATAAAGGGCCCATTGTTCTGCAGCTGATTTTCTGTAAAGTAGTACTAAACTGTCTTCATTAAGCACCGAAGAAAACAGCAAATTGTCGAGAAATTGATTCGCTGAGGGTGTTGTGCTTCTTCCATCGTAATTAATTGTTGCAATACCTTTGAAACCTGCTGAAAATATACCATCGATTTTATAGTATCTATTTGGCGATATGGTGTAGACACTACCAATGTTTAATGGATCAGGCGCAGTAAAGTTATGTTCGACTCTTAGAAATGTTGAGTCGGTAATTGCTGTAATATTAAAGTTTATTTTAAGATCGGGCATATTGTGGGTGCCTGTGGTTTTAATGGTTTTATATTGAGAAACAATGGCATCACTAATTTTTAATTCGTGATTTAAACCAGCGTAAGTGGGTAAAAATGGCACATTTATATTAAAACTAGCCGTTTGACCACTCATCATAATTTTAGTTGTATAACTGCTGAAAGCATTATTCATAAAGGTAACTTCTAATGGCACATTGGTATATAAATTAGGAGCCCCAGTAAGTTTTTGCTTCACAAACAATTCAACATTAAAATTTCCACCAACACTATTTACACTATATGAATCTATTGAAAAATGCGCATAACCAGGATTAAACACCCAATTATTAAAACAATCGCTTAAGTCTAAACCACTAATAGCCTCAAAGTCATTACGCATTTTATCACTATCAACATCTCCAAAGGCATTTTCACTTAAATAATTTTTGACAGCTAAAAAAAACAATGAATCGCCCATATAACCTCTGATAGTATGTGCTATTGCTGCACCTTTTAAATATACATGATCTCCATATGTCCACTCGTGCGGAATACCTGAAACAGCTCTATAGCCACCTTCTTTGACATGTGCAAATTGTAATATCTTTGCTTGATTGCTTCTTAATTCATTTTTATACGCTTCTTTTCCGTATAAACTTTCAGTAAAAATAAAAGCTGAAAAGCTTGCCCAGCCTTCGTTTAACCACATATCTTCTGCTGTTGAGCAAGTTACCAAATCGCCAAACCAATGATGAGAGAGCTCGTGGCTCATTAGTTCAGCTTCATAAAGTGTTGAACCGCCCGTAATTGCTGCTTTTGGATATGCAATATTTGTTGCATGCTCCATAGCTCCACCATTAAATGGAACCAAAACAAATCCAACTTTATCCCATAAATAGGGGCCAAATTTATCTTCAAATGCATCAAAAGCGTTCTCTAAATTTACAAATGCATTTTTCATGTTAGTTGTATCGCTTGGCACGGCAACTAACTCTACAGGTACATTTCCACTTAATGAAGTAAAATTTTGATGCACTGTAGCATATGCTGCAACAGCTATGCACGATAAATAACTTGGAATATCCTGCGCTAATTGCCAGTTCCAAGTTACAGTGTTGTTTGGGTTGTTTGTGATGCCTATCAACAAGCCATTACACACTGCTTTATGATTGTTTGCGGTTGTAATTGCAAAACTATAAGTTGCTCTCTCTACAAAATTATCAAAACAGGGATGCCATACCCTACCATAAACATGAGGATCAGCAGAAAACCCAACACCTAAATTGTATGCATATCCACTTGCAAAACTAAATCCACCAAAACCACTTGGATCTATTTGTGGAATACCATGGTATGCTACTTTTACAGTTAAAGTATCGCCCACATTGTAGGTATTTCCTAAATTTATTTTTAATAGTGTATCATTATAATTAAAGCTTAACTGGTTATTATTAAGAATAACAGAGTCTACGTTCATTCTAAGCAAATCTAGGTTAAGGGTTGTAATACCGTTTAACTTTGGAGTTAATTTAACATCAGTAAAACCACTGATAGGGCTAGAAGCTACACTTGTAATATTTAAATTAACGTGATAGTGCAACACATTTAATGTATCACTTCTTTGGTTGTGATTAATATTCATTTGACCTGAACTGTTACCTACGTCAGAAGCAAATATATTATTTAAGAGGGCAAGCGTAACGTATAGAAGAAGCGTAAAAAATGTATTTATTTTCATCATTTAATAATAATTGGAATTGTGTAAAAGTAAGAAATTAGCTTTAAATTATAGCAATAAAAACCATATTTAAAAGATATACAGCGCCAAAGCTATAAGCTATCAAAGGGTTTATTGATATAGCATTATTTCACCTCAATCTCTAACAAATAGTCCCTTTTTTACGCTCAAGATAATTAGTTACTTTTAAAATTCAAAACAGACTTTGATTGGTTTTTTCTTGAGTAATTTTTGTTGACCAACAATTACTATTTCGAAATAATAGTTTGCATTTTAACCATAGATATTTTATTCTACGAATTAAATTCACAACTTTATTTTTTAATATTTGTGGTTGTGTGATATTGCGCGCGCAGATACTGTTCTATAATTGAGATTTTAGGCTAAAAAACTATATTTGTTTAATAAATACTGAATATGAAATCTAATTATCCTCTTTCTGCTGAAGACAATTTAAAGATATTTGAATTTATAAGTGAAGGACCAAATGGATTAATCAAAAAAATGGTTCAATTCACACCGACCAATTTACATGGGTTTTATATATTGGCGTTTGGTGACAAAGACAGTAAAACTGGAGAATTAGACGATCTTTCAATTTCAAATAACAATGATACTGAAAGGATTTTAGCAACTGTTGCTGCAGCAGTTTATGCATTTACGGACAAATATTCAGACGCTTGGATTTATGCAACTGGAAGCACAAAAGCTAGGACTAGATTATACAGAATGGGAATCAACAAATATTTTTCTCAGGTACGAAATGACTTTGAAATTCTTGATCAAACTGAAAAACATTGGGAGGCTTACGAAAAGGACAAAGATTATGGCGGTTTTTTAGTAAGAAGAAAGAAAATTAAAACTCGCTCAAAGTAAAATTGCCTTATATTTACATGGTAAATGACAAAAAGCATGAAAAGCGTAGACAAAGTAATCAAGGAACTTGAAAAGCGTAAGACGCCAATTGTTCGAATTGATAAGTCGCTAGACAAATACAGGAATGTTGTTTTGTTCCCTGACAAATTAGAAAAAGCGAATGAAATGTTAAGAACTATTGGACTTCCAAAACAATGGATTAAATAGTTCCTAACCGCACATCCTCTAAAATCATCTCCACACATTGGCTATTTTGGAGCGCTAGGGAAAATATATTCAAAATTTTATTTTTGGGTT
>CAIKXD010000348.1 GCA_903831265.1 uncultured Bacteroidota bacterium | reverse complement strand
TTTGAAATAAATAAAGCATTTTACGAGCCTTATCAAAGAGCAATTACGGAGGCATTTTTTAAATATAGAGCAGCTTTGATAAAGGAAGAAAATAAGGTTAGAAGCACTGATGTTAGGTTTCATTCTACAAAGACAGATTATCAGTTTTACACCTACGACAAAACTACTCTTTTGAATAATCTTAAAGTTGAAAAGGAAAATTTTGAGTCCGGTAAATCTTTAAAGACAAATTATTTAAAAGCATTAGAAGATAAAGCTAACATCACCCGCATAAACGAGCAAAACAAAAAGAAGACCTTGTTAAAAAAATACTTGATTGTGTATGAAGTCTTAATTGCTAAAATCAACGCATATCCTGGTTTAACTGAAACAATCTCATTGTTAAAATCATTAAACACTATTTCTGATAAAGTAGTGGCTTTATATAGTCAAGAAACAAAAGATATGGAGAGCAAATTAAAAGAAGCTGATACTGCAGAACAAATACAAGCCATTATACTCGGACAATAAAATCATTTAAAAATGACCAACATTAGAGAAGAAGATTAGGACACGATTTGCAAACGAATTATAGAATTTGTTGAGCTATTAGAAAGTGCAGAATCGTCATTAACTAATTAACAATGGGACAATATTGTAAATAGAATTACGAAAAATCAATAGCATGTTGGAGCCACTTAATTGGTAGAAGCCCAACTAATAAAAGAGATTGTCCTTAAAATATTATTTTAATTGAATGTCTAATGTGGAGTGAAACCACAATAATAACGCGGAGTTTTCTGAAAAGCCTTAAGAGTAAGAACAAATCATAAATTCAATAAAAAAATGAAAAAAGCAATTACAATTATGGGGGCAATATTAGTTGCTTCAGTTATTTTAACAAGTTGCGGAGGTAGCAATAATAGCCCTGTAAAAATTGGAGAGCAAGAGTGGATGGGTGGAAATTTAAATGTAACAACATTTAAAGATGGTAGTCAAATTCCAGAGGCTAAAACAGATGCAGAATGGAGAAAAGCGGGCGAAGAACAAAAACCTGCTTGGTGCTATTACAAAAGTGATGTTGAAGATGCAGAAGAAATCGGTAAAATTTATAACTGGTATGCTGTAAATGACAAACGTGGTTTGGCCCCAGCAGGGTGGCACGTGGCTACTGACGAAGATTGGGAAAAACTGATTGAATTTGCAGGTGATGATGAAGCAGCTATTAAATTAAAAAGCAAAAAAGGCTGGCGTAGCAAAGGTGTATATGCTTTCCAAGATGTTAACAGTAACGCTACAAATGAAACTGGTTTTGGTGCACTGCCTGGAGGAGGCAGAGGCCCTCAATATGCTTTAGGAGAAAGCGCAGGTTGGTGGTGGTCTGCTAGCGAAGTAGATGATGAAAACGCTTATTATTTCCATATGAAACCCAATGAAGAAGGATTAAAGGACGAAGAAGATGCTAAAAAAGGAAATGAAGTAGAAAAGCTTGAATATGAAAAATGGGCAGGAATGCGTGTGCGCTGCGTAAAGGATTAGAATATCAGTTACAATAAGATTTTGAATTAGCAGTGGAGTCCAGTGACCACAATAAAAAAACGGGGAGTAATCTGAAAATCCATACGAGTAATAAATAAAATTAAATTCAAAAAAATGAAAAAAGCAATCCCAATTTTGGCAGCAATTCTATTTGCTTCTACAATTTTAACGAGTTGCGGTGGTGGCAAAAGTGAAGTAGAGATCAAACCTAAAACTGTTGATATTAAAGGAGATTTATCGGATTATTTTAAAGTAGTTGATGGCTCATATAAATTAATTTCAGAAGGCAAAGAATACACAGACTACAGTAATAATCCACCGAAAGGATTATACTACTATTCCATTAAAGTGCAAATTAAACGAACAGACGAAGAGTTTGATTTTGATGCACGTGATTTAGAAAGCAGAGGTTATTTGAGTTTAGTTTGCGACTTGTTAGACGAACAAAATGTTCCAATAATAACCGCAGATAGAGAGGGTGTTAGAACCCAAGGGAGAAATAGTGAGGATAAAGCTATGGTATCTTTAAAGCCTGGTGAAACAGGTTGGGCAATTTTTGAATTTATTGGAAAGGAAGAAGACTTAAGTAAAGTAAAAACATTTGAAGTGTGCTCAAATGTAAATATGGAGAGTGCTAAATCAGCAAAAAGCAGCACTTCATCAGATGCCGCAGAAGGCAGTTCTACTAGCAGTGTTGATTGTGAACAATTCATAAAAGATTATTCAGATTTTGCAGACAGTTACATCAAGTTACTAAAAAAATATAAAGCCAATCCAGCTGATGCAAGCATTTTATCTGAATACAGCGAAGCTGCACAAAAAGCAATGGATATGCAGAAAGATGCTTCAAGCTGCACCGACCCTGCTTATGCTTCAGAACTAATGCAAATTGCAAATAAAATTGCACAAGCAGCAATGTAATATTAAACACTATGAAGTAGCTCAAATAAAATTTGATAATGTTTGGGAATATTATTGTCTACTTAACTGCCACATATCCATAACTATTGGTATCTTGGCCTGTGCTGCAGCACTTAGCTCTTTAAAAGTTCTTATTTTATCAATTATTGAAACCCTAAAATTAATTCAGTAATAGCAGAGCATTTAGAAGAGGGAATAAAAAGAAAAGCCGCCTTGATGGGCGGCTTTTCTTTTTAGTGGGAGATACCGACGAAATATCGAAACAATTGTTAGATGATATAGAGATTTTAGCCAATTTATACTAAAATGAATTATATACAAGACCAAAACGAGCAAATAGACATATAATTATAAGAGTGAGCATAAAACTGCTTGGCTTCAATGGTTTTGAGCGGAATAAGTGCTAAAAAATGTGACCAACTTAATTGTCGTGACTGTGTAACGACAATTGAGTTATTAGTAAACTGTTCGGCAAACTAAAGCATTGTGCGTAAATTTTTTTCTTCAAAATTTCTACCATATTTGTTGGTCAATTCTCGTGACAACGTAACGAGAATCTGCTTGCCATAATCGGCACGTTTGTTTTGTAGTATGTTTTTGTTAATAGAGTTACCAATATGCCAAAAAAGTATAGTAAGGTTACTGTTGGCTAGCGATACAAATTGCTGTTGACTTTGCTCAATAAGTTGAGACAACTCTTTTAACAAGCTTTTTTCTGAAATTACTATGCTATTTTTTTTGATTTTACCATACTGATTAGTTGTCTTACTCCTGTAAACCAATAAAATTATACAAGATTAAAACATTTGAGTTTGACCAACAAATTTAGCATTAATAAAAGAAAAATGTAAATTAGAAAGGTTACAAATCATCATGTTAACATATTGAACTACTTTGACAACAGAAGCACAAACGCTTCAGCTGAATCATTCAATGCGAAAATTAAAGCTTTTAGAGCTCAGTATAGAGGTGTTGGAAATGTAAACTTCTTCTTATTTAGACTCGCTAAATTATTTGCTTAGTCCACAACTTTTGATCCTGTTCCCTTTTGATCCTTCTCCAAAATAACTGTAAACCATAAATAAATAACGCATAAAAAAAGCCTCACTGTGTAGTGAGGCTTTGTGGGAGATACTGGGTTCGAACCAGTGACCCTCTGCTTGTAAGGCAGATGCTCTGAACCAGCTGAGCTAATCTCCCTTTATTTAATCTTCCCGATATTTTCGTGAAGCTCTGAACCTCCCGATAGCTATCGGGAGAGCTAATCTCCCTCTTAAAATTTCCTTCAATAAACAAGTGATACATATCTATTTTGGGATTGCAAATATAGTGCTTAAATATTATTTACAAAAAAAAACATTGTTTTTCAACTATAATATTTTTCAAATCATTATTTATCAAATAGTTAAAGGTGTTTATTGACCTACATTTGACATAAAAATTAGCGTGTAACACTTAATTTTAAAAGAAATCAACCTAAACAAATACTTTTGCAGCTTAGCAACCAATAAATATAATTAGCATAATTACAGCAGTTCACAACCAACTGGCAATGAATAAACTATTTGCTGATAGTTTAAGTAAATACAGCACAATGCCTTTTGAATTGATTATTATTGACAATGCAAGTACCGATGGAAGTGCTGATTTCTTTGAGTCTGTAGGAGCAAAGGTAATTAGAAATACACAAAATTTCTCTTACCCATACACGCAAAACCAAGGAATTAAAATTGCAACAGGTAATGTTTTTGCCTTTTTAAATAATGATATTATTGTTTGCCCCAATTGGGATAAACTACTTTTAGAAACATTAAAAGTAAATGCACTAGATTTAGTTACTTCGTGTGGTATTGAGCAGGTTGAAAGTAAACAGGCCTCCATATTGTTGAGAAGAAGATGGAACTATGCAAAAAACTTTGTCAATCTTTTTCCTACTTCAACAGTATCACTAAAACTGATGCATAAATTGATGTATGGCAATTGGAAAAAATTTTGCAGAAAACGTGATGCAGATTTTCATAATAAAGTAAAAGAAGGATTTGTGGGACATAGCGTTTTTTGCACGCGTAAAGCACTCGATTTAATTGGGCTTTGGGACGAAAAATTACAAGCTGCCGATTTTGATATTTATATGCGCTCCAAAAAAAGAAATCTTGAATTTGGCGATATAAAACCATGCCATATTGCCTTAAATATTTTTAATCATCATTACATTAGACTTACTGTTAGAAGCAAGCCCGTGCCTTTTGCTGATGCCGACAATATCATTAAGTTTGAAGACAAATGGAGCGAGACCGAAAGAATAAGTTTATTAAAAGATATTGAGTTGATTTAGCATTTGGATCAAGGTAATTGTTATTTCACCAAACCCCCAATAGGCTTCCCAACACAACCATTTGGAAAAGAAATATCTAAAAAAGAAGAAAGTGTTGGAGCAATGTCAGAGATATTTACTGGCTCGTATGAGGAGCCCTGATTAATTTTCCAACCATACCAAAGTAAAGGAACATGCGTATCGTAACTATATGCAGCGCCATGCGTGGTGCCTGTTTTGCCATAATCTAAGTAGGCTGGTAAATAATTAAGTATCACATCACCACTCCTTACATCATTAAAGCCCATATAAATTCTGCTTAAAGCCACGTCATTCGATTGGGATGATGCAATGACATCATATAACGAATAGGCATTGGCAACGCCTTCTAAAGTTAATGCAAAACGCGCAGCTTCCATAGTTACTTCCTTCAGTTTTAATTTGTTTTTTGCGAGTGTGGTATGATTTAAAAAAAACTGTTGATTGCTAAACGACATCACCAAAGTATCGCCAAATACTTCTTTAAGATGGGCTTTCATGGCATCTTCAATTCCTTTTTCATCAATAAGGCCAGCAGGAACTTTTAGCGATTGTAAGTAAGCAGCATTGTGCGCTCCACCATGATCTGCAGTTAAAAAAATTACAAAATTATCTTTGCCAATATTTTTTTCAAGGTAGGTAATCAACTCTTCTAAATCCTTATCCAATCGCAAATAGGTATCCTCTGTTTCAATGGCATTAATACCGTATTGATGTCCAACATAATCGGTACTAGAAAAGCTTACTGACAATAAATCTGTTACCGCATCAGCTCCTAATTGCTCATTTTTAATGGCCTCCAGCGCAAAATCTTTAGTTAATGAATTTCCAAAAGGAGTGGCACGTATCATATTTAATCCTTTATTTTTTTCTTTTAACTCAGCTAATTTGTGCGGAAAAACGGGCTTGCTTTCTCCTTTAAACAAACCTTCAAAAGCATTGTCATCAGGCAAACTTTCGCTGTAAGATGCTATTGGTAAAAGCGTTGTCCAATCTTGCGATAAATATTTTTCTGGTAATTTTTTATCATTAAAAGCACTCACCCATAGAGGTAATTGTTGCATATAAAATGTACTTGTTATAAATGCACCATTACTACCATCGTACCAATACGCAGCATTGGCAGTGTGGCCTGCAGGCAAAATAGATGCTCTGTCTTTTTGTGAAATACCTATCACTTTTGCTTGCATATTTGTTGCTAATCTCATTTCATCACCAATGGTAGTGGTAAGCATGTTTCGTGGCGACATTTTACCAGCATTGCTAGTAGAACCAACAGTAGTCACAGTTTCATCTTGTGCACAATAAATGTTTTTTCCTGTTTTTTTATCATACCAATCGTTAGAAATAATACCATTAACACGTGGTACACTTCCTGTAAAGATAGACGCATGGCCTGGTCCAGTGTAAGTTGGCACATAATTAAAATTTGCATTTTTATTAAAATAACCACCTTTAATTAACTTTTTAAAACCACCTTCACCAAACTTGCTTTCGTAGCGTGTAAGATAATCTACGCGCATTTGATCTACCACAATGCCAACAATTAATTTGGGCTTTTGAGCAAATGTTGTAAGCGAAAAAAGTAAACCTATCGTGAATAATATTTTCACTTTCATGATTGAAATTTTATGTTCCATTTTTCTAAAAGTACTTTTGTAAAGTTGTAAAATAAAAATCCTAAACCTATGCCACAAACTGCACCAACAATAATATCAGCAGGATAATGTACGCCTAAATAAATTCTGCTATAAGAGGTTAAACAGGCATAACTAATTAAAATTAATTTGAATTTAGCAGTTGTTGGTTTTATAAGTAAAAGTACAAACATCATTAATGCAAATGCATTAGAAGCATGGCTCGAAAAGAATCCATAGGTGCCACCTTTATAATCATTTACAGTATGTACTAAATGTCCAAAACTTGGGTTGTGTGTTGGTCGGTAGCGTTGCACCAAAACCTTGAAAACATTGGCAGTTTGATCACTAAAAAAAATTAAGCCTATGGCGCAAAGCAAAATTACAAATGCACCTTTGTTGTACTTTTTATAAATTAAATAATAAACCCAAGCGTACAATGGAATCCAAAAAAGCTTGTTGCTAAAGGTTTCCATCACTCCATCCATCCAAGGTTTATGCAAGCCATTTAAATAAAAAAAGAGCTGATGATCAATTTCTACAATAGCATCAAAAGCGCCCATTATTCATTAGTTTAGGGCATTCCACAACATATCTTTAAGTTCTTTTAAATGATATTGTGTGTGCGATGAAATAAAAATATGTGGTATTGCTGGCAATCTTTTGGAAATATCTGCCTCTAATTCTTCGTCAATCAAATCATATTTAGAGATAGCCAAAATACGCTGTTTATCTAACAATTCAGGATTAAATTGTTCTAATTCGTTTAATAAAATTTCGTACTCTTTTTTAATATCATCGCAATCGGCAGCAATTAAAAATAGCAATACGGAGTTGCGTTCAATATGTCGTAAAAAGCGATGTCCAAGCCCTTTTCCTTCGTGCGCTCCTTCAATAATTCCTGGAATATCGGCCACCACAAATGATTGGTAGTCGTGATATTTTACAATGCCTAGTTGAGGTGTAAGTGTGGTAAATGGATAATTACCAATTTCGGGTTTGGCAGCAGATATTTTTGACAATAAGGTAGATTTACCAGCATTCGGAAATCCAACTAAACCAACATCAGCCAAAACTTTTAATTCTAATATTTTCCAAAGTTCTTCTCCAGGCTCACCTGGCTGTGCGAAGCGTGGTGTTTGAAAGGTGGCACTTTTAAAATGAAAGTTGCCTAAACCTCCACGACCACCTTTTACTAAAATTTTTTCTTCGCCATCTTCAGTAATTTCGAAATGTACTTCGCCAGTTTCTGCATCTCGTGCAACGGTACCAAGCGGTACATCTAAATATTCATCATTTCCGTATGCCCCCGTTTTTAGTGCGCTACCACCGCCACCACCTGCATCTGCTATCACATGTTTTCTGAATTTAAGATGTAATAAAGTCCAGAGTTGTTTATTACCCCTTACAATGATATGACCACCTCTACCACCATCTCCACCATCGGGACCACCTTTTGCAGTTAGTTTACTGCGGTGTAAATGAGCAGAACCTGCACCACCTTTGCCCGAACGGCACATAATCTTTACATAATCAACAAAGTTGGTTTCCGACATTTTGTATTTGATATATTACTAAACTGCAAAAAATAAGCAGTAAAAAAGTATTTTTAAGCGTTTTAATTGTATTGATACACTGCACTTATTTGAGTGCAGAGCGCATTAAATATTTCGTCAATGCTGCCAATGCCATTTACTGCATGGAATTTATTTTGGGCACTGTAAAAATCTTTTAATGGCGCTGTTTTATTGTTGTATTCTTTAATTCTGTTTCTAATAATTTCTTCGTTTTGATCATCAGCACGCCCAGAATCTTTTCCTCTTAAAAGTAGGCGTTTAGTAAGTTCTTCATTATCTACTTCGAGTGCAAGCATACAGTTGATGCTAGTGTTTTTTTCGGATAGCAAATTGTCTAATGCTTCTGCTTGAGCCGCTGTGCGCGGAAAACCATCAAAAATAAAACCATTCGCTTCTTGGTTCTGTTCTAATTTAGATCTAATCATACCAATCACAACAGCATCTGGTACTAATTCTCCTTTATCCATCAATAATTTTGCCTGCATGCCTAACTCGGTTTGCTGTGCAATTTCTGAACGCAATAAATCACCTGTAGAAAGGTGTATCAATTGAAATTTTTCAATTAGTTTTTCAGATTGGGTGCCTTTGCCAGCGCCCGGAGGACCAAACAAAACTATATTTAACATGGATGCTAATTTTTAGAATTAAGCGGTAAATTTACAATACCAAACCGAGTCTGCCAAATTGAAAGATTGTATTTGCTGCACAAGCCCTATTTCTTTAACTTTTCAGGATTGTCTTTTAAAAAAGCATCCCAACCCGAATAGCTTTTTTGACCTGTTGTTTTACTGTTTTGAAAATAATGGCAAACTGCTGCACCTAAAGCATCCGTTGCATCTAAAGTTTCGCCATCTAATTCATTTTTTAAATTTAAAATACTTTTAAGCATGGCCGCTACTTGCTCTTTGGATGCGTTTCCATTGCCTGTTACTGCTTGTTTTATTTTACGCGGCTGATATTCTGTAATTGGAATATTTCTATACACAGCAGCTGCAATAGCCACACCTTGTGCTCTGCCCAGCTTTAACATGGATTGTACATTCTTGCCAAAAAAGGGTGCTTCAATAGATAATTCATCTGGTAAATATTGCTCAATTAAACCCAACATGCATTCAAATATTTTTTTCAATTTAAGTGCATGATCATCATACTTGCTTAGGTTAAGCACCCCCAAAGCAATTAATACAGGTTTATTTTTTTTAACTTGTAGTAATCCATAACCCATAATATTAGTACCTGGGTCAATCCCCAATATTACTCTGTCTTTATTTACTTCCTTTGGCGTGCTCGAAATCATATTTTGCTATAAAACGATTCAAAATTAGTATAATTGTGTGGCACATGAATCAAAAATTATCTTCTACAATTAATTTAAAGTACCTCAACATTGTTCTGGTAGTTGTTGCGCTTGGTTATTTGGCCTATAAATTCAACGATTATCATCAGCAAAACTATGGTCAGTTATTTATTGATATTCTTGCAAAAGGAAATATTACGCTGTTAATTTTTGCCATTGTACTCGTATCTCTCAACTATGGCTTAGAAGCAAAAAAATGGCAGATTTTATTGAGTCCTCTTCAAAAGGTGGGATGGTTAAATTCTTTTAAGTCAATATTAGCAGGCATTACCATTAGTGTTTTTACACCTAATAGAACCGGTGAAGTTATTGGGAAAGTGGTGTATTTAGATTTGCAAGAGAAAATGAAAGCAGCACTACTCAATTTTAGTGGTAGCATGGCACAAATGATTTGTACAAGTTTAGCTGGCTTGTGGGGTACTATCATTTATCTAAAATATTATTCCTTTAAAAATATTGATTTACCTGCTATTCAGATAATTTATGCACTTGCAATCATTTGTACTGTTTTGGCATTTTTAATTTATTTTAATCAACAAAAATTTTTTACATGGCTAAGTCAAAAAAAATGGGCAAAAAAATTCCACATAAACTTTACCAATCATCAACAATTTAAAAGCAGTTTGCAGGTAAAAGTGTTGGTGCTTTCTATTTGTCGTTATTTGGTTTTTTCATCACAATTAGTGCTACTATTAATTTTTTGTGGAATTCATGCAGCTACTTTTCAACTCTTTTTATTATGTACCGTATTTTTTTTGGTGATGTGGTTTTTGCCTTCTTTTGCACTCACCGAGCTTGGAGTAAGAGGTTCGATAGCAGTAATGCTATTTCAAAATGTGAGTGATAATATATCTGGTGCACTGTTGGCTGTGGTTTTGTTATGGATAATTAATGTAGCACTACCTGCTTTAATTGGATGTGTTTATGTGTTTAATCTAACAGGAAAAAAACAACAATTGCCATGTCGTTAGGAAGCATCATTCTCTTTTTTTATTGCCTTCTATCAGCGCTGGTGTATTTAGGTCTGATGCTTTATTTTAGACAAGGGTTAAAAAAAAATTCCACCCCCTCAATTCAAAGCAAAAATTCAATTACTTTTATTAGTGTGGTTGTTTGTTTTAGAAACGAGGAAAGTAATTTACCTGAGCTTCTAGAAAGTCTAGTTTCACAGCATTATCCGATCAATAATTATGAAATAATTTTATACAATGATGCATCAAATGATGCTTCAATGGCTATTATAAAAAAATTTCAAGCGCAATATACAGCACCTTTAATAATATGCAGAGATGTTCCACTTAAACAGGGTGCAAATTCTCCAAAAAAATTAGCTTTAAATGATGCTGCAAGTAAAAGCAATGCTGAGTTGATTGTAGTTACTGATGCTGACTGCACTTTAAATGCAAATTGGTTAGTATTGATTGAACAGAGTTATTTGCAAGAAAATGCATTAATGATTGCTGGGCCAGTTGCCACAAAAAAAGGAAGAGGTTGGCTTAATGAATTACAGTATATCGAGTTGCAGGCGCTCGCTGCCGTTAGTGCAGGTGCTATTGGTCACAAAAATGCCATCATGTGTAATGGAGCAAATTTAGGGTTTAATCGCCAAGCTTTTTTATCGCTCGATCCTTATAAATACAATCTTCATATAAGCAGTGGCGATGATATGTTTTTACTATTGCAAATGCAGCACTATCATAAAAACAGAATTGTTTATTTGGCGCATGCCGAATCGGTAGTGTATACTAAAGGAAAAGAGCATTTGCGCGACTATCTTAACCAAAGGGTTAGATGGGCCTCAAAATCAAAAAGCTATCAGCAATATGTAATAAAAGGGGTTGCATTATTGGTTTTAAATTTTAATGCAATACCTTTATTTATTCCTCTTTTAGCGCTAAAAATAAAATGGATTTATGTATTGGTTCTTTTTGTAAGTTTAATTTTAATGAAGCAAACAGCCGATATATTATTGCTTTCAAGATTTTCGAAACAGGTTGATATGAAAGTAAATTATTGGAAGCTGTTGCTTTTTCAATACATAGAAGCCTTACTTACTTTGCTTGTGGCCATCAAATCTATAAAAGGAAGCTACGTGTGGAAAGAGAGAAAACAGCATTTTTAATTATAAACCCATTGCGCAGGATTCAATAATATTGACCCTTTCCAAATTTCAAAATGAATCTCACTGCGATCTTCTTCTCCATCTAAAACTACACCTATTTGTTGTTTAGTTTTCACCTTGTCGCCCTTATTAACATTTACTGAGGCCAAGTTAGAGTATACTGTTAAGTACTCTCCATGTCTAATAATTACAGCCTTTCCAGCGCCTGGAATACTAATAACACCACTCACCACACCATCAAAAACTGCTCTTGCATTGGCTCCGTTTTTTGTACTAATATCTATTCCATTGTTTTTTACTTTAATACCTTTTAAAACGGGATGATCATGCTCTCCAAAGCTACTGCTGATAATTCCTTCGGCAACAGGCCAAGGTAATTTGGCTTTATTTGATGCAAAACTATTTGATAATTTTTGAGCCTCTGGTGTTAGCTTTAACTCTGCTTCTTCAACTTCTTTTTCCGTTTCTTTTTCTTCTTCTTTAGTTGTTTTTGTTACCACAGGTTTATTCTCTTTTTTTGCAGCAGCAATAGCAGCTTCTTTCTCTTTTTTTCTTTTTGCTTTGGCTGTTTCACGCGCTTCATCTCGCACTCTTTTAAGTTCATCATCAATTATTTTTTTGATGGCTGCATTTAATTTATTGGCATCAGATTGCTTCTTTGCTAATTCTTTTTTTAATTGTTTTTCCTTGCTTTGAAGCTGCGTAAGTACTTTTTCTTTTTCCTGCTTTTCTTTGGTTAGTGTTTGCTTTTCGTCTTCTTCATTTAACAGGAGCTTGTTTTTGTCTTGCTTTTTTTCCTGAAGATTTAAATTTTGCTCGTATATTTTCTTTTTGGTGCTATCAATCAAAGAAGCTTGGTTTTTTCTAAAATCGCTGTATTGCTGAAAATACTTTAACCTTTTAAAAGCCTGATTAAAATCTTGCGATGAAAAAACAAACATTAATTTATTATAGCTGCTTTGATTTTTATAGGCGTAATAAATCATTGAAGCATATTCTTTCTTCAATTGCGCTAACTCATTTTGAAGATAATTGATGCGTTGTTGATTGTCATTAATTTGATTCCCTAATAAATTAATTTCCGAACCAATGGTGTTAATCAATTCTTCGCGTATCCCAATTTTTTTATTGAGGGTCACTAGTTGATTAAGCGAAATGCGCTTGTTTTTTTTAGTTTCATTCAACAACTGATTTGTAACTTTAATTTCACTTTGCAGTTGAGATTTTTTTTTCTCTAGTTCTTTTTTGCTTTGGGCAAACAATCCACCAGTAAAAAACAATAAAATTAGAAAGCCTATTTTACCTAATACGTTCATATTTTGCAGGTATATTAAATGGCATAGTTTGCGGTTTATCGTTTATTACTTTGCTATAATCTATATCCAAGGTTATTTGTTTTTGAGCTTTAATTACAAAGTTGGCCTTAAATGGAAAATAGCTTGAATCAACCACTTGGAAATTACTATAGTTGGCAGTAAAAGTTCTATCGTTAGGAAAATCGTTGATGACTATTTTGTATACTTTAAAAGTTAATGGATGTAGCCAAATGCGTTGCGCCAATTCCTCCTTTGCAACCATATTAGCCACATTTTCTCTTAGCGCTTTTTTTAATTTCCTTTTTTTAATTGTACTCAATAAATAGTAGGTGCTGTCTTTTCCCGATTTCAATTTTTCATCTTCATCATAAAACTCCATGCTGTTACCAATTAGTACCGATTGCATGGTTTCGAAATCAACATCAATGCTCAACAATTTACTTAAATACTGATAGTCGCCTACAAAGTACTTATTATTTAATTTATCCATAAAGCGCACAGAGTCTTGTGTGATGAGCATTCTTGCACCTTCAATTCCAAGTACCGAAACTGAAAGCCACATAGCACTATCTTTTTTTGCACGCACCGAAACTGTAAATGATTGCTTGTTGTCATCAGTAAGCACCTCTGCGCTAAATTTAGACGTAAGCCAATTGTAATTAAACTCGTTTACTTTTAGATAATTACTTAATGCTTTTGGAGTTTTAAAATCTAATCGTTGACTTACAGTTTCTGGCGGTGTAACAGGCGGTTTTATTGGTTTTAAGGTACGGCAAGAAAATAAAAATAAGCTACTTGTAAAAATAATTAACAAGTTAATTTGCTGGTATATATACTGATTTCTTTCTGTCATGCTAATACAGATTATTCAATCAGTTTTTTTTCGTTAATTTTTCTTTCCAGATTATCACTACCAGTGCCAGCTTTTTTGGCCTTAATCCAATAATCCATAGCAATATCACTATTGTTTAACCTATAATATACATCGCCAAGGTGCTCTAAAATTACAGCATTATTGGCAGCACCATTTGCAACTGCCTTTTCTAACCACAATTTTGCATCTTCATACTTCCCTAAACCATACAATATCCATCCATAAGTATCATTATAGGAGGCATTATCTCGTTCAAGTTCATTCGATTTTTTCGACATTTCTTCGGCCTTATCTAATTTTACGTTGCGTAATGAAAGATAATAGGCATAATTATTCAATACATAAGTGTCGTTCGGATTTATTTTAAGCGCTTCTTCGTATGCTTCGTCAGATTGTTCCATTTGTTTGGTTCTGTAATAAGCATCTCCAATATTGGCATAAAATTGTCCTAATAAAGGTTTGTTATCAATAATCATGTTTTTTCCCTGATTAAGCACTATTAATGCTTCTTGAGGGTTTTTTTCTTGAAGATAGGCAATACCCAAAAGTAAATACACTGTTGGCTCATTTGGAAACAGTTCTATCGCCTCCTTGCCATGTTTAATCATTTCGGTAAATTGTTGTAATTCGCTTTCAATAATTAATAATTGATTCCAAATTACATACTTGCTTTTATCTAATTCTACAGCTCTTGAAAAATACTCTTTAGATTTTTCCAACTTTTTATCTCTGTAGTAAAAATCGCCAGCCACACTGTATGCTTTTGCTTCTTTTGGATGTGCTTTAATTAAAACATCGCACAATGCCAAGCTTTGTTGTTTTAGCTCTTCAGATTTTTCGCTAACCACATAATAACTCAATAGAATTTTTACTTTACTATCAATATCAAGTTCTTCAGAGTTAAAAGCTTTTTCAAGATAAATAAATCCTTTTGGATAATCCCTTTTTTGACGGTAGTATTCTGATAAAGATAGATTGATGTATGCATTATCTGGATCTATTTTCAAGGCCTTTTGATAGGTATCAACGGCCTCGCTGTCCATATTATTTGCGGCATAAAGTTCGGCTAAAATACCATAATATTTTGCTTCTTCAGGTGCTGTTGCAATAAGTTTATTGATTTCCTCCACGGCTTTATCTAACTTACCCATTCTAACATATATTTTTTCCTTTTGCAGCGAAAGCTCGGCATTTACACCTATTGTCTTTTCTAATTCATTATAAACTTCTATGGCTTCGCTGGATTTATTCATGCGCAAATAGCAATCAGCAAAATCATAATAAATATCAGATCTATCGGGCAATGATTTTAATAGTTTCTGATATATTTTTACAGCCTCTCCAGGTTTTTTATTTCTTTGCAAAGACTCAACAAAAATGATGGCATACCATTCATTGTCTGGGTTAAGTGTATATGCTTTTCTGCCGTACATCTCGGCACTTGGGAAATCATTTACATTTAATGCTATGATGCATAGTTCGTAAGCTGCAGCAGCATTATTAGGGTCAATTTGTAGGCATTTTTTAAACAAACGAATGGCATCTTCGGTATTGCCGAGTAACTTTTCTTTGTTAGCACTAACAAAATAATGATTTACATCAATATCATGCTTTGTAAAAAGTTTGGTTTCCAGCTCATTACTTTTTGAACCCGCATTGCTAGCATGTTTTGCACCTTTGCAGCCAAACAGCGCAACAGAAAGCACAAGTAATAAGATATTAAAGTATAGTTTCAACCTGTTTATTTAAACAATATTCGGGCTAAATTAGAAAAATTAAACCAATAGATGGCTGTTAAACTTTGTAAACAGAATAATCGCTCACACTTAAATCCATACTAGATTGCTTTAATTCTGCATAGGCGCCCACCATACTATTATCTATAATGCAATTTTGAATTGTGCTATTATTTTGAATGATACTATTTTTAACATTCGAATTTATAATGCTTGTGTTAGCGCCAATAGACGCATATGGACCTACGATTGAATTTTCTATTAATGCATTTTCACCAATATAGCAAGGTTCAATAATAAGTGAATTTACATTCTTTACTGATTTTGCAACTAAGGAATTACCTTCATTAAAAGCTAAAACTCTTGAATTAGTGTATACTGTGGCATCTTTATTTCCACAATCGAGCCATTCGGTTATTTTGCCCGGAGAAAACTGTGCTCCTTTTTGCTTCATGTTTTCTAAAGCATTTGTAAGCTGAAATTCACCTTTTTCTTTAATATTGTTGTCTAGTAAATATTGCAATTCTTTTTTCAGGTAATCGCCATCTTTAAAGTAATAAATACCAATAATAGCGAGGTCTGATACAAATGATTGCGGTTTTTCAACAAAATCAGTTATCACATTATGCTCATTCACTTTTACTACACCAAACATTCTTGGATCATCTATTTTTTGAACCCAAATAATACCATCATGCTGTGCTGTTTCTATTTTAAAATCAGCTTTAAAAAGTGTGTCAGCAAATGCCACAATAACTTTGCCTGTTAATGCTTGTTGTGCACATAAAATAGCATGAGCAGTTCCTAAGGCTTCTTCTTGATAATGAATAGAGCCTTTTGCCCCTAAACTTTCGGCAATTGCAATTAATTTAGCCTCAGTTTCTTTTCCAAAATCTCCAATAACAAAAGCTATTTCGTCAATATTTTCATCAATAACTTTAGCAATGTCTTCAACTAAACGTTGAACAATTGGCTTGCCAGCCACTTGAATTAGGGGTTTAGGCACAGTTAGTGTGTGAGGGCGCATTCTTTTGCCCATACCTGCCATTGGTACAATAATCTTCATTTTTAATTCTATTAAATTTATATTGAACCGGTGTGTCCAAATCCACCAGCACCTCTTTTAGTTTCAGACAAACTTTCTGTTGTTGTCCATTTAATTTTTACATAGTTACTAATTACCATTTGAGCAATTCTATCTCCATCATTCACCATGAAATCTGTGTCTGATAAATTTACTAAAAGTACTTTAATCTCACCCCTGTAATCGGCATCTATGGTACCAGGGCTATTTAAAACAGTTATGCCGTTTTTAAAAGCTAACCCGCTTCTTGGTCTAATTTGAGCTTCTAACCCTTCGGTAAGCTCCATGAATAAACCCGTTGGTATAAGCACTCTTTGTAGTGGCTTTATAACAATCGGCTCACTTATAAAAGCTCTTAAATCCATCCCTGCCGAAAGCAATGTTTCGTATGCAGGTAACGGATGTGTAGATTTATTGGTGATATTTATGTTCATCTAAATAACTTTAGGGTGCAAAGGTAAATATTTAAGTTTAACCAACCAATGCTAGCAAAAATTGATTCGAATTTAAATTAAAGATGGGCTAAACTTTTATCTTACTAAACTTATATTCCCTTTGAGTTCGCCAAAAGTACCATCATATTTTTCGTACTTCAAATAATAGGCATATATACCTGCAATTACAGGTTTGTCATTATGTGTTCCATTCCATGCTGAGGCCATATCTGAAGTGGTAAATATTTTCAAACCCCAGCGGTCAAAAACATCTAAAGTAAAAGATTTAAGACCTGTTCCCCTAACAAATAAATCATCGTTTACCCCATCTAAATTGGGCGAAAAAGCTGTAGGGACAAAAATATTGAACTCATTAGTCACAAAAACATCAACAGTGTCAAATCCAATACAGCCCGTGTTTACATCGGTAACAGTTAGTAAATAAGTGGTAGATATTTCAGGATTAGCATTGGTAGATGCACAAATATCGCATACTAAAAAAGTAGCTGGCTCCCACAAATAGAGCGCATTAGAAGCACTTGTGGAGCCAATTAATAAACTGCTTTGACCATTAATAATTGTATCTTGTGTTACAGAAGCTTCAACGGTTGGTGGTGGAGCTACTTCTAGAGAAATAATGTTTGAAGAAACGGTATTACTGCCATTTAAGCAAGCGTAATTTGAATTTAGAATAACCGAAACTATATCACCATCTTCTATCAAAACACTTGTAAATGTATTACTGGTACCTTGTTGAACTGTTACTCCATTTAATCTGAAAATAAAATTAGGGCTTAAACCACCAAATAATGGAGTGGCAGTAATTGTAATGGGTTGTCCAACACAAACAACATCGGGTTCCGCCACAATGATAACAGAAGGTGTAGCATTTGGTGAAATATTTAAATTAATAAGGTTTGATATAATTTGAGTGGGATTGGCGCATGCTGCAGTTGAATTTACCTGAAAAGACACAACAGCATTGCCCGATAAAGAGCTGCTACTGAAGTTTAAGCCAGTTTCACCAGGTATTGGTGCCCCATTTAACAACCATTGCATCGCTGGGTTAGTTCCAGCATTGTTTACTATTGCCGAAAAAGAAATAAGTGTGCCTTGGCAAACATTAACGTTGGTAGAAGTGATTGTAGCATCAGGCACTACACTTGGATTAATAATTACAAGGATTTCACTGCGCGGGCTTTCGCAACCTCCAATTGTTTGGCTCACATAATAACTGGTGTCAAAAGCAACAGAGGTTTGTGGCGTAAGTGCTAGTGTTCCAGCACCACCAACCGGTGTTGTATACCATAGTAAACTCATACCTGTAGCTGTCAATGGCGTTGCCAAAGCTCCTTGACAATATGAAATAGGTGTTACTACTGTGGGCGCTAATGGTGCAGCATTTACGATAACATCAATCTGAGCCCTAGCACTTTCACAACCATTATTTGTTTCACTCACGTAAAAACTTGTGGTTCCAATGGTTAAGGTAGATGGTATTGGCGCTGTTGATGACCCTGTGCCTCCAACTGGCACTGTATACCACAATAAATTAGTACCAGGGGCTGTAAGTATTGGTGCAATTGCATTTTGACACACATTTATAGGACTAACCACATTTGGAGCTGCTGGCGGATTGGTAATTGTTACGTCAATTTGGGCTAAAGCGCTTTCACAACCTGCCACTGTTTGAGATACATAATAACTTACAGTGCCCGTTAAAGCTGCAGATGGTGTTGGAGCAATGGTAGAACTTACACCTCCCACTGGCACAGTATACCAAAGCAGGTTTGAGCCTGTGGCTGTTAATTGATTAGTGCCAACCCCAAGACAATAAAAAACAGGTGAAATAACTGCTGGAGCCGCTGGTGCTATGGCATTTGTTATTTGCTGAGGTGCCGATAAAGACGAGCATCCAGTTGCATCTGTTACTGTTAGCGTATAGGTACCTGCTGGTTGATTATTTAAATCGGATGTTGTACTTGATGTACTTACTATTACGGAAGAAGAATTCGTCCATGTGTAGGTTAAAGCTCCTGTGCCTGAAACGCTTAAACCTGTAATTGACCCATCGCTTTGTCCGCATGAACTTGCTGTTATTGAAGCAGTGCCATTGATAGAAGGAGGAGCAGTTACTACAACTGTGATTTGCGCCCTAGGACTTTCGCAACCTCCAAATGTTTGAGAAACATAATAAATTACAGCACCAACCGTGGTCGTTAAAGGTGTTGGTGCAGCGCTACTGCCTATGCCGCCAACCGGAACAGTATACCACAATAAACTTGATCCAGTTGCTGTTAATGCGTTAGCTACAGCTCCTTGGCAAAAACTAATTGGTGTAGATACAAGGGGAGCGCTCGGTGCATTATTGATAATTACATCTATTTGTATTCTTGCACTTTCACAACCATTTATAGTTTGAGATACATAATAACTTGTAGTTCCAACAATTGCTGTAACAGGCGTAGGTGCTAATGCACTTCCAACACCACCCACAGGCACAGTGTACCAGAGTAAATTTGTACCTGTGGCTGTTAAAGCCGATGCTGTTGCTCCAGGGCAGTAATTAACAGGAGTGGTTACTGTTGGTCCGGCAGGCGGGGCTGCTGAGGTGATAACTACTGGTCCATAAGTGCTTGAACATCCATTGGCATCTGTAGCTGTTAAATTATAATTTCCAGCCGGTTGGTTTGATAAATTGGCGTTTGCAGTTGATGTGCTCACTATGGTAGGCACAGTGTTTGACCATTCGTAGGTAATGGTGCCGCTTCCATTCACAGTTAAACCTGTTACCGAACCATCTGATGAACCGCATGAGGCGGGCGTTGTATTAGCAGCACCCCCAAAGGTTGGAAAAGGATTGATAATAACATCTATTTGTGCTCTTGGACTTACACAACCACCCACTGTTTGTTGTACGTAATAACTTGTAGTACCGGGTATTCCGGTTGCAGGCGTTGGTGCACCGCTAGGACTTCCTCCAACGGGAACAGTAAACCATTCTAAACTAGTACCAGTGGCAGTTAAAATAGAAGCGCTTGCATTTTGACAATAGGTAACAGGACTTGTAACCGTTGGTGGTGTAGGCGGGGGAGTTATTGTAATGGCTTTACTAGCTGAGGAGGTTGAACCACAAGCATCTGTAACAATGCAATACAATGTGTATGCGCCTGCTGTGGGGAAATTAATTAGTGCAGGTGAACCTACTCCAACAGAAGGCAAACCTGTAGGACTTAAGCTCCAGTTGGTTGTGTAAGGGCCAACACCATATTGAGTCCCGAGTGAGGTAGCTGTAATATTTTGCCCTGCACAAACACTTGTGGCTGAAACATTAAATTGATTGGGTGCTGGATTGGTGAAGTTAAGAGTTTGCCCCTGGATAACCAAATTCCACGGACTGGCTGCTCCTATGCATGCTCCATCGCAACCTACAGGGTTACCAAAGCAAGAGCGATAAAATTTTAAACCAAAATTAAGGGATTGTGCAAGGCAAGATGGTGCTGGTAAGCAGCCACTAATATCACTATAAATCGAGATGTTTGCACCTGTGCAGGTTCCTGGATTTGGGGCATTGCAAAACCAATAAAAACCAGCAACATTAGGGCTAACACAACCTCCAAGAGTAAACCTTGTGGCACCATCTTCCATCCAGCAGGCACCTTGAGCTAAATAATTAAAATTAACTAAAACATCAGTGAAAACTGCAGCTGGAGGAGTATTAACGTTTAAAGTATAATCGCAGGAAAGTGTAAAATTGCAAATAGGATCATATCTGGAGCCAGTAATTGCAGCTTGCGCCAGCGTGTTGGTGCTTGTTACCAATGGATCTATAATTACCTTGCCTAATTGTAAACTTTGTGTTAACCATGAGGTAGGAATAACAATACCTAAATGATTGTTTTTTAGATTGTATTGCGGGAAAAATCTTTGCTCTTTTGAACCACTTTCAGGATAGGCAATGGCTTCACCAATCTCAACAACTGAATTGTTTGCCGCTAATAGCTGCACGCGGTCTGCTGCTAATGTTTCAGTTTTTAAGGTGTTAAACTGCAATGTGCCTTGCGCATTGTTAACTGTCATTTCATCTCTAAAAACCAATTCCTTAAATGCATTTAACTGGTATGATTTTACAATGAAATTAGTTTTGATGGCCCCGCGCATTACTTTCATAGTGGCATCAATACCAGGAAAAATATTCAAAATATATAAACCATCATCACCAGCTGTGAAGTTGTTCCAATCGGCATCAGCAATTAAATGCTCATTGTTTTCTTGATCTATACCGTACAATTTCCATTGGTTAAAATTAACTTTTCCTGATGGCGTAACTATATAAGAAATACCTGTACTAGTATTAAATCCAACAGGTTCGGGCTGATTTGTTGCTTCAAAAATACCATTGCCTTTATTAAAAATATGATGATCAATAGTGAGCCAATGGCCATCTTTTTTATAGTGCAAATCTCCAAGTGATTGTTGAATAAAAAATTCACTTGGATGATTAGGGTTTATGTAATAACGATAATCAATGGCTCTTTTGTTTAATATTTCCACCAAATCACCATTAGGCCCATTAAAAGCCATGGTTCCAAACTCTGGATGTTGAATAAAATCTTTTTTATTTTCTGATTGCCACTGGCTAATATAATTACTCTTTTGCGGTGTGGTAAAGGAAGTAAAGTTGTCTTTCTCCTTTTGCATTGTTTGTTTCTTTTCGTTAACAAATGAATGCTGTTGCGCAAAAGTAAACGAATGAAAAAATAGAGCTATTATGGGGATATAAATTACATGCTTTTTAATTCTTAAAAATGAAGAATATAGATATACCATGGCTAATTTGAATTAAAAATTTAACTCAAACTTAACAAATGTTTTCAAAAATTAAAATAAATGTTAAGAAATAAGATTATTTACCCAACATGGCCTCCGAAATATATTTTACAGGCGCACTGCCATAACTTAAAAATTGTTCATGAAATTGTTTTAATTTAAAGGAATTTCCTTGTTTCTTTTTAAATGCTTCCCTTAAATCATAAATCTCTGTAAAGCCTGTAAAATAGCTACATAATTGCACTTGGGTAAGCGAAACACGTTTGTATTTTCCTCTTGCTTCGGCCTCTTGTTGAAAGGCCTCATTCATTAATAAGTTTAAGGCCTCTTTTTCAGACATATTATTTACATGAATGCTATAATCTAAAATAGTGTTACAAACCGATCGTAAATGCCATTTGTAGTACATTAACCACATTTCAGGTGAATTATTTACATAGTCGTTTTCAAGCATCATTAATTCTGTATACACTGCCCAGCCTTCAATCATAGCGCCATTTCCAAAAAGAGATTTAATTAAACTTGGTGAATTATTGCTATAAACCAACTGCGTGTAATGCCCGGGTATGGCTTCATGTATGTTTAAAATTTGCAAGATATAATCGTTATATTCTTTCAAATAGCTTTCTGCCTCTGCGGCGCTATAATTTGCCAAAGTTCCTACGTTGTAATACGTATTTCCATTTTTATCGTAAGGACCAGGAGAGGAAATAGAAGCACCTGCCACACCTTGCATGTAGGCTGGTTCTTTGCGCACTACCAATGGTTTTGATGGATCAATATAAATTAAATCTTTTTGCTTAATGAACTCAATTAATTTTGGAATTTGTTTTTCAATTTCACTTTGAAAAGAATCTCTGTGCGTATGATTTACAGAAAGTTTATCTATCATTAGCCTAATTACTGTAAGCGAATCAGTTGGTGTTTTTACTTTCCCTAAATACTTAGGCCATAGTGCCATGGCTGCATCATACATTTTTAAATGCAATTCTTTTTTTCTTTTTAATGCTCTTTGATAAATTTCATTTGCCGTAAACTTGCTTTGTATGTCCATTTCAAATTTCTTAAAATACAAATCCTTTCCAATATTAAACGGTCTTGGATGCTCATTTTTAAGGGCTTTCAAAAATTCAATAAATCCATTGATTGCTGCAACTGCATTTTTGCATCTTTCAACAATAATATTTTTTTCTGCTTCATTCAACTTTGATGCTTTAGTAGCCTCAGGAATATCAGTTTCAAATACAGATAAAGCGCCCCCAAGCTGACTGACAGCAAGATCAGTATGTTCTTTGGTTGGATTAGTAATATTGTTTTTGGCAGCTTCGTAATAGGCTCCTACATTTTTCAGTTTAATGGTGATGTTTCTCAGTCGATCTTCAATAGCGTATTGATTGGTATTTAAAATCTCGGAAAAAGAACCACCAATATTATATTCAGCTGGATTCCAACTGCCACTATCAAACTCTTTGGTATACCAGATGGTACTTTCTAAATTGTTTTTAATCAAATAAAAATCTGTTTTATTATTGGCCGAAAGCGCATTTAAATCAAAGCTTTGAAGCGAATCGAGATATTTTTGTGAAAACAACAAGGTTGCCTCTTTTTCTATAGAATTTGGAATTGTTAATATGCTATCATAATCATGAAAACCAACGCTGCTGGCCCAACTTGGATATTGTTTCCATAAAGCAGTTACAAAACGTTCTTTAAACTGATTAAATTGATCATCAATGTTTACCTTGTTTTTTTCTGGGTTTTGATTGCTACAAGCAGCCATTAGCATGGCTCCAATTAATGCGATAAAAAATCTATTCATTTGAGTTGTTTTATGTTTTTATTTCACGGGATCATGGCCGTGCCCTCCCCAAGGATTACAGCTTAAAATTCTTTTTAAACCCATCAAGCCACCTTTAATTAAACCATATTTATGCAGCGCTTCAAGCATATATTGCGAGCAGGTGGGTGTATAGCGACATACATTCGGCAATAAAGGAGAAATGGCTCTTTGATAAATTTTGACTAGTAAAATAAAGGGAGAAATAATTATTTCACGGATCGAAATTCCTGATTTATTCATGGCCTAAAGATAATTATTTGTTCTCATATTTGTGTTTTGCTTTTAAGAATGAATTCGAACCAACATCTCATATTATTAAGAGGTTTGCCAGGTGCTGGTAAAACAGCTTTTGCTAAACTTATTTCTGAAAATAACACCTATCCATTTTTTTCTGTTGATGATTATTTTACGGCTGTTGATGGGTATTACAAATTTGAATACAAGGACAATCATATTGCATATGCACAGTGTTTGAGTAATACAGAACAGGCTATTATAAATGGTTTATCAAAAGTTATTGTGCATAATACTTTTACAATGGATTGGGAATTGGAGCCTTATTTTAAGATCGCTAAAAAGTACGATTGCAATTTATTTGTGCTCACTGTGGAGAACTATCATAGAGGAACAAATACCCACGAGGTAACAAAGGAGCAGCTAAAAAAAATGGCCGAGAAATATCAAGTAAAATTATTTTAACCAACTCTATTGCCTCTTTTATTACTTTTGTTCCTCAAATTTAATTGCAATGGCTAGGATATTAACAGGTATACAAAGTAGTGGAGTACCCCATTTAGGAAACATTTTAGGCGCCATTTTACCGGCTATTGAAATGAGCAGAGCTGCTGGTAATGAATCATTTTTTTTTATTGCAGATTTACATTCTTTAACCACAATTAAAGATGCAGCTATACGTAAACACAATATTAATGCAGTAGCTGCCGCGTGGATAGCTTTTGGATTTGATACTGATAAAAATTTATTTTATCGCCAAAGCATGTTGCCTGAGGTTTGCGAATTAACATGGTATTTAAACTGTTTAACACCATTTCCAATGTTGGCCAATGCGCACTCTTTTAAAGATAAATCAGAGAAGCTAGCCGATGTTAATGCGGGATTATTTACTTATCCTGTGTTAATGGCTGCAGATATATTGTTGTATAACGCCAACTTTGTGCCCGTTGGTAAAGATCAGCTTCAACATCTTGAGATGACAAGAGACATTGCACAAAAATTTAATCATCTATATGGCGAAACGTTTGTGGTGCCCGAGGCAAAAATAGATGAGGAAGTAATGATTGTTCCGGGTATTGATGGTCAAAAAATGAGTAAATCATATCATAATTACATAGATATATTTCAAACAGATAAAGAATTGTTGAAGTTAATAAAATCAATTGTTACTGATAGTTTACCTTTAGAAGCTCCAAAGGACCCTGATACATGCAATGTTTATAATATATACAAACTTATTGCCGACAGCGAACAAACGGCTAATATGCGTAATAATTATTTAAATGGAGGTTATGGTTATGGTCATGCTAAACAAGAACTGTTCGACATTATAATTGCCAAATATGCTTCGGCACGTGAAGAGTATCAGTTTTTAATGAATAACCCTGCTGCTTTAAATCACAAATTAGAGAAAGGTGAAGAAAGAGCAAGAGCCTATGCTCAAGATACTTTAAGCTTAGTTAGAAAAAAATTGGGCTATTGATTATTACCAATAGCCCAACTTTAGTAGAATTAATATTTAATTAGTTCTTTGTTAAAGTCTCAACAATTTTATCAGTTCCCTGACTTTCAGTATAAGAGTACACAAATTTTGAATCAGAGTGTTCTTCAATCGTTCCAACTACAGCTGTTGCAGTAAGACCTAAAATTGAAAATTTGATGTTAATAATTTCTCCTTTATCTTGAATGTTGTAAGTAAAGGCTTGGCTGTAAGTACCTTTTGTAGAATCTGGAACAGATAAAGTTCCATCGCAATCTCCCTTCTTAACTTTACAATTTTCAAAAGTGTATTTCATACCTGAATATTCAGATGCTGCAACTGCTGTTCCATTTCTAGTCATATTGGTAACAGTCCAATCGCCCTCTAATTGTTTTACTACTTTTTGATCTTTACTACAAGACCAAACAACTACACTTAAAAGTGCTAATAAAGTTAAAATTTTTTTCATGTTTTTTTATATTTCTGCAAAAGTAAAATTAATTTACATACGTCTAAATAATATGTACAATTTGTTTTTTATTTTAACACTTATGAGATTATGGCGTTTGCTATTTTTTATTGTTCTCTTTTGTATTGATAAAAAACGAGTGACATTTTGCATATTATTTTGGAAAAAAATGCAATTGGCAAAATGTATTGTTTGCTGAAGTGAGAGAAATATTAGGACTTTAATGTGAGTTTATACTTCCTATTAATTTTGTTTTTACAATTAAAAACAGATTAATAGTGTTTGATGATATCATACTTAGAGGTGTCTAAAAGTCCATTAAACACAAAAACATCTTTACTTATAATTTTTATTGTAGTTAAATCGCTACTATCATAAACGTCTTTTTGGCACCAATAAATTAATTCTGTGCAACTCATTTCATTTTTATCTGCATTATTTGCGTCATCATCAAATCGAATATTTTGCTTAGAATATTCTATTGCTTTTGAAGCAAACAATTCATTTCTTTCTTGCGTAGTTTTTTTTCTAACGATGTAAAAATAATCGGCCTGGCAATCCTTTAAAAAGTCTTTCAATAATATTGTTTGCACTCCATCTTTTGGGGCATAACCCTCTGCCACAGAATGTACAATAAAGGTTGAATCTGGCTTACAAACTATAACACCGCAATGAGACAATGGAACCTTTTCCTTAAAATAATCAGTAATCATTTTACTCACTTTCCCTTTTCCTCTCTTGAGTACAATATCACCACTCTTAATCCCTTCAAAATTACAAATGTTTATTGATAAGCTTTTTTTTTCAACATTTGAATCAGAATTGCCACAAGAGGCGAGGATGCAGCATAAAAAGAACCAATTAATTGACTTCTTAATTGAGATTTTAATCATTGTGTTACTTAAAATTAAGTAAGAACACAAATAAATAAATCCAAAGTATATCTAAAAAGTGCCAATAAATAGCACAAAGTTTTAGTTTTAAATGATTTTGAGCATCAAATTGTTGTTTGCTTGAGCGCACAATTACACCTATTAAGTATAACAATCCGCCTGCAAGATGGGCCAAATGCAAGCCCGTAATCACATATAAAAAAGAGCCTGCAGCATTGCTTTGTCGGCCAGCAAAATAAATTTTATTTTGATACAATTCAGACCAAGCGCTGTATTGTGTTATCATAAAGGCAATACCTAATGCAAAGGTTACTACTAGCCAAAGTGTAATTTGTTGAAAATTGTTTTTCCGGGCGGCAACTAAAGCTATATTGATTGTTAGGCTACTAATTAAAATAATGGCAGTACTATAATAAAAAACTGCAGGTAAATCAAAGCTTAAGCCAGTACCGCCACCTTTAGTTACTACATAAGCGCTGGTTAAACCTGCAAATGCCATAACAATACTACCTATTGAAACGTAAAGTAATAGTTTTGCAGTGCGCTCTCTTAATCCTTTATTTAATTTTAAATCATTACTCTCGTTGTCCATATTATAATTTATCTATCATTAAAGCTATTTGCACTACTGGCAGGTAAACAAATGAGCCAAACATTAATTGTTGTGCAGATTTAACATCGCACCTGCTATAAAGTTTAATTGCTTGAGCAATAAATCCAACTCCACATAATATAATAATTACAGCAGCAATACTTCCAGAAATGTTAAAAACAATTGGCATTAAACTTACTGGCAATAAACACAAGGTGTAAATGAGCACCTGAAAGGCGCTGCTTTTATCTCTACCGCCTCTGGAAGGAAGTAAATAAAATCCAGCTTTTTTGTAATCATCATCTAAAACCCAGGCAATTGCCCAAAAATGAGGAAATTGCCACATAAATTGTACACTAAATAAGATAATTGCTTCTAAACTCATGGTTCCACTAACAGCTACATAGCCTAGCATTGGTGGTATAGCACCTGGAAAAGCACCAATAAAAACGGCTAAAGGTGTTTTTTGTTTTAATGGTGTATATACAAAAGTGTACAGCAATAGAGCCAGCGTACCAAGAATACCGCTTAATGGATTAATAAAAACCCATAAAAAAAAAATACCTAAAATTCCAAGTGTAATCGCAATAAAAAAGGCTTGATTTAAAGTCATTTTTCCTGATGGTAGCGGTCGATTTTGAGTACGCGCCATCAATTTGTCTAAATTACGCTCTATAATTTGATTGAAACCATTACTTGCAGCAGTTACTAAAAATCCTCCAATAATTAATATGGTTAGTTGGCTGTAGTCTATTGTTTTTTTAGAAGCCAAAACAAAACAAAATGCGGCCGACATTACCACCAAGGTGGCCAATCTGAGTTTGCAGAATGCAGCCACATCGCGTATGCTTAATTTGGTTGTAACTCTATTTTCGTTAATCGTTTCAGTGCTCAAAATAGGCTCTTTTTTCGGTCTGCAAAGGTATTAATAAATTCAAATTGAAACTTTAAATTCTTTATTGAATGGACTATTTTTCATATTTTCATCTTTTGAGCTGTTTTATTTTAATTTTACGGCTCATTTCAATATTTTATTTGATAGATAATAACAAAATGCAAATACCTATGTTTATGAAATTGATTTATATAATTGCGATTGTTCTTGTTTTAAACTGTTTAAAAGTTCATGCACAAGGGGCTAAAGCCATTATCATGAATAATTATGTGAGCACATGTAAGTCGCAAAGTTTTTTTGCATTTAATTATTTAAGTGCTGGTGTTCAGATGATTGAAACCGGACAATACAAACGCGCTGCGAATAAGTTGTCTAAAGCAATTAAAAATGATAGTACTTATTGTGATGCTTGGTATTTGGCTGGAATGGTATATTTACATGGAACACTTGATACCGTTAATGCGAAAAAGCATTTAATAAAGGCTAAAGCTTTAGGATATGAGATAAATAGTGTGCTTGATAGTTACATCAAGAGATAACTTAACCCAAATTCCGAAGTAGAAATCTACTCAAATTACTTTCCTTCAATCTCAAGCGCTTACTACCATTTTGAATTTCAAAGTAGCTCGCTATTCTTTAAATGTAAATCAGGCTGTGAGCACGTGATAGTTTTGTAAATTTTATTGAACAACGATTTCTACTGTAAATTTTGGGTTTAATTGAGGTTTTTTCAACCAACAGCGCCTAATTAAAGTAAAGTTTTTTGAACTGTTGTAACTTCTGCCACAGGGCTAAACAAATAAATTCTTTTGGTTGCAATTTCGATACACTTGTAGCGCTTGCGTAATTTTTCTCCTTTTTCGAAATAGCGTTCAGGTGAAATTTTAAAAATTGTTTTAAAAGGTAAATCTTCTAAATGCACTACAGCTTCATTTGGTTTATCATACTTTTTTAGCGTACGCAACAAGTTTTCATCAGCACAGCTCGATGCAGCTGGATTTATCAAGTAATTTTTTAAGGCCAATTGCACATCGTTTGGTAAAATACTATCATGCAAAAAAGGATGCATAAGCCTTTGGTATTCCTTCTTCCATTCGTCTCCATGCGGTTTAATACGATGGCTAAACTTTTCAAAAGCTGTTAAATGGGCTACCTCATGCACTAGCGTAATTAAAAAGGCATACCTGTTTAAATTGTGATTAACAGTGATTTTGTGCCTTTGCCCTTTAAAAGGACTTCTGTAATCGCCTAATTTAGTGCTTCTACTATTGGTAATCTTTAAATCAAAATTATATTGCCTTACCCATAAGGCAATTGTGTGCACACTTTCTTCAGGTATATACTTTGATAAAACAGCTTTGTATTGAGCTAATAACTCTGCTTCAGTGAGCTTTGAAATCATAACACAAAAATAGAATTAATATTTAATCTTTTCTTGATTATGAAGATTGATAGTATGCTATGGATCGTTATTGTATTTTCTTATCTATGTTTTAACTTTAAATTGAGTATTTTGCAACTTAATAAGGATGAATAAGAATCTATTTTTTAATTGCACAAACAATAAAACCCGATGATAAAAAAGGAATTTTATTAAGCCAAGTATATTCCATTTTAGATGCAATAAAGTTTGCCAATTTGGGCATTAATTTGGTAAATGGATAATGTAATAAACTGGTATTGTAAAAAACTGTGTTATTTACTTCATAACCATTTTTTATAAAAAGTTCAATGGCTTCGGTTTTTCCCCAATACTTTCTTGGCGGCTGTGGTGTGCTTTTACCAGTTATTAATGTAAGTAATTTTCTAATTGGAGCTAATATGAATAATCCAAAATTATCTAAGGAGTATTTATGAGGGAACGATAAAATTAATTTACCATCAGTAGCTAAATTTCTTTTGGCTTCATTTAAACAATCATCAGGATTGGTAAAGTATTCCAAATAACCCATACCTATGGCATAGTCGAAAGGGATATCACTTTTGTAATCTTTTGAATCAACACAATAAAACCTAACTTGACCTTTTTCAACATTTGTTTTAAATTGTTTATTACAAGCCTCAATCATTTCTTCAGCGGCATCAAATCCAACATACTTTAAATCATTTTCAATAGCCACACTAACCATAATGCCTGTTCCACAACCCATATCTAAAATGCTGCCTTTAAGGGGCTTCATCAGGTTTACTGTTTTTATAAATCGCTGAATAAATGAATAACTTATAGGGTTATTATAGTCATACAAGCTGGCCCAATTGCCATTAATTGCTTGAGCTTTAAAATACTGAATTACTTTTTTCTTATCCATAAATTAATATGTTGTTACAATTAAATAATAAATAGGCATACCTAAAGTTATATTTATTGGAAAAGTTACTGCAAGTGCCATTGGCAAAAACAAACCTGGGTTTGCCTCTGGTACTGAAATTTTCATTGCTGCTGGCACAGCTATATACGATGCACTAGCCGCAAGAATTGCAAATATAAATCTGTTAGCTATATCTTGTGTTACCAAATTGCTAAGCAATGCAACTAAACAACCATTGATGAGTGGAATAAAAATGGCAAAAATTAATGGGAAAATACCGAATGAAAAAAAAGCTTTGAGTTTTCGTCCGCTTGTGATGCCCATATCCAACAGAAAGATGGCTAAAAAGCCTTTAAACAAATCATTAGTAAATGGTCTAATGCCCTCTGCTTGTTTTGCATCAGCCACATAGCCAATTACCAAACTGCCAAGAATGAGTAGAACACTACCATTACTCAACGAGTGTGCAATTATATTACTTTTATTTACTTTTGAATGATTGTATTTTGAAATTAAAAGTAAGCCAACAATTATTGCTGGAGACTCCATTAAAGCCATGATCGCAACCATGTGTCCATGTAAATGAAGTTGTTGCGCTTCTAAATAAGTTACGGCAGTTACAAAAGTTACAGCACTCACCGAACCATAGGCCGCAGCGATAGCGCATGAATCATAAACATTTAACCTTCTCTTTAAAATAAAAAATGTGTAAATTGGTATAATGGCGGCTATTGACACTCCAAATAACATTGACCAAGCAATTTCGGCAGAAAGTGACTCGTGAGATAATTCCTGCCCACCTTTAAAACCGATGGCAAATAGTAAATAAAGTGAAATAAACTTTGATGAATTATTGGGGATTTCTAAATCACTTTTCACATAAACAGCAAAAATTCCTAGTACAAAAAAAAGCAGTGCTGGATTGGTAAGATTTGATATTAATAAATCAAAATTCATTGCTTGTGTATATTATTATGGATTGCATCTGTCGCAATACATGGGATCCTCAAAAGTTTTATTTAAAGGGAATTTATTTTCATTAACATAATGGCAAAGCGAGCATTCGCTCAAACTGCTTAAAACACTTTTTGTAGGAAAACTACATAGATTGCAAGGAAGCCCATCAATGAATTTGGTAATTCCAAAGCCAGGCGATTTGCAATTGGGGCATAAGGAATTTACTTTTTCTATTAGTTTTTTTGTAGCTATTTCAATAACGCTCATTCTGGTTGGATTGTGCATTGCTCTCATGTCTGTTTCTATCCACACTGAACCAAATTTAGATATAAAAAGATCAACGGTTTGCTCTAATTGGTCCATTGTTTTTATGCCCTTTACCATTTCGGTATAATTGAACTCGCCCTTTTTTAAAATCAAAGCATGTGAAGGAAATTTGACAAGCGTGGCAAAATCAAAAAGTTCGTTCTTTGTTTTTATCTCAGCACCATTGAAGTTAGTATTGGTGCTCAATTCTCTTGCAGTAATTTCTAGTTGATTTCGTTTGTCATAAAAAAGCATCAACTCGTCATCAGCAGGAACAAAAAAAAGGGAAGGGTGGGGGCCAAAGGAACCTTCATTTGCCACAGCTAAATCACAATTGGCCATTTCCATACCCATTAAGCATTTCCTTTTTGCCGCAGCTAATGCATCGCTTTCTCTTTCTATTTCCCCACTAAAGGTCCCTAATAAATCTGTATTTAAATTATCGATGGTAAAGCACTGCACGCCAAGATGTTTTTCAAATAAAGGAGCAATTACGCACTCTTTATGATGCATCGAAACAATTAATAATTTTCGATTTTCATATTGAAAATTACTCATCTTTTACTGACTCAATAATTATTTCTGAGTGAATCCTAAATTTGGTGCTTTTATCGTTATTTTCTAGAATAAATTTATTAATGATATCAATGCTTTTATTGAGTTCAGGTATTCTTTTTTGAGCCAAGGAATCTTCTTTTCCAAATCGCTCTTGCGAACTAAAATTTTTCATCTTATGAAACAGCATGCAGGTATTGAGCTATTGATGGATGTAACAAATAAAAACAAAGTGATAGAAAGCATTGAAAACAATGAAGTTGACTTTGCTTTGGTTTCCATATTGCCCAAAAATATGCATATCGAGAAAATGGATCTTCTTCAAAATAAATTGTATTTAGTTGGTAACGAGAGTATCGATTTTAATGATGGTAAAGTTTCTAAAGATTTTTTTGAAAAACTCCCGCTTATTTTTAGAGAAAAAGGCTCGGGTACTCGACAATCAATGGAGCATTTTATAAGCAGCAAAGGACTTAATGTAATAAAGAAGATGGAATTAACCAGCAATGAAGCCGTAAAACAAGCGCTTTTAGCGGGTTTAGGTTGCTCAATAATGCCATTGATTGGAATTAAAAATGAACTTCATAACAAAGAACTAAAGATTATTCCAATTCGTGGATTGCCCTTAAAAACAACATGGAGATTAATTTGGTTGAAAGGCAAAAAGCACTCCCCAGTTGCTCAAGCATTTTTAACCTATCTTAAAAAAGAAAAAACTAATATTGTAGAGCAGCACTTTAGCTGGTATGAGCATTATTAGCAAATTATCGTGTTCCAAAAATATTAATGCTGTAAAGGTCTTTTCTTAACAATTCCTCCTTTGGTATCTTTCACACTGTTCATTACCACAAAGGCATTTGGTTCAATCTTCTCTATTTCGGTGGTTAGTTTGTTAAGTTCAAGTCTTGTAATAACAGTGTAAATTATCTCAACTTCTTTACTTTCACCTTCTTTTCCAAAGACTCTTTTTCCCATATAAATTGTTACACCGCGCCCCATTTCGTTAATAATCATTTGTCTAATATCTTCGTTATGCACAGCAACAATAGTAACTCCAATGTATTCTTCTATACCTTCCACTATAAAATCAAGTGTTCTTGACGCAGCTAAATAAGTAATCATTGAATAGAGTGCGATTTCAATTCCCAAAAAATAAGCTGCTGCCCCAAATATCAGCACATTAATTATCATTATAATATCACCAATAGTGGTGCTAAATTTTTTACTCAAATAAATGGCAAGCACTTCTGTGCCATCTATTACCGCTCCACCTCTAATACTAAAACCAATACCTGCCCCTAAAAACAATCCACCAAATACTGCTACCAGTATGTTATCATTGGTAACATTTGGAAAACTAACAGTGGCTAAAACAAGTGCTAAGCAAGAAATTGCAAAGGCTGTTTTAAACGCAAACCTTTTGCCCATGGTATTATACCCCATAATTACAAAAGGAATATTGATGCAAATGATGAGCGCATATAAAGGTATTTCTGTTAAAACCGAAATTAAAAGTGCGATGCCTGTTGCGCCACCATCAATAAAATGATTGGATAATAAAAATCCCTTAAATCCGAATGCAGCCGAGAATACACCAATGCCAATTAATAAAAAATCTTTCATCAACCCACGTGTTGTTAGCCAAAATTCACGATAACCTTTAGCTAATTCAAAGGTAGAATAGTCTTTTTTAAGTTTGACATTTCTCTTTTTGTACTTTAAAGTAGTTTGGGTTATTATCTGTGTCCAAAATGGATTCATATTGAAAATCTTGTATTTAAATTGAATTTAAAATGATGACGCCTGGTGTGTATCATAATCAATTCAAATGTAGTAATAATTAAGGTAGATCTATTTGAAATGTGTGTTTTTAAAATTAAGTTCAATTATTAATTTTATTTTTTTTGATAAGAATAATGGCCTATAATTTTATAATTAAATAAACAGTCCTCAAGCACTTGTCCAGCTCCAATATTGTGAACAATTAAATTCCTTTTACCATCAATAGATTTTTTATTTACAACGATGCCAATATGCGTAATAGCACCACCAAGGTTCCAACAAACAATATCACCAACCTTGTAATCTTGTGGGTTATTGGTAATCTTTTTTGTTTCCCCAAAACGGCTAAAAAATGTCATTAAATTAGGCACTCTTCTATGATCAATATTTGTATCTGGTTTCTTTAGACCCCATATTTTAGGGTACTTTTCAAAATTAGCCTGCATATCTTCATGCACTTCTTTTTGCAAGTCAATATTTATTTTTCTGTAAGCTCTAATGATAACATCTGTGCAAACTCCCTTAGTTGGTGGTATATCGCCATTAGGATACTTTATTTTAAAATATGCGGCATCATAGTTAACATCCATGCTGGTAATTTCAACAGCTTTGTTTGCAAGCTTTTCAAAAAAACTAGTTTGAGAAAATGTTTGACTTATAACTATTAAAAATGAAAATAGAATTCCTACTTTAACCTTTATACTTTTCATTGTTTTAAATTAAAATTGATTGCTTGTTTTTTGCAAGTGAAATTGAGTTAATGTTGAGGCTAGTTTATAATAGATTATTCATCAAATTTACCAATCCATTCAATTAACTTTACCTTAAAAGATATAATAATTGTTATTAATTTGGAGCCATATATTTATCAACTTTAAAGTTAATTTTAAATTTGCAGTTATCAACTGGGACTTCATACAGCTGAGGTAATTTTGAATTTTTAATAAATTTTTTAACTTTCAAAAATGAATAAAACTACGTTCAGC
Organism: uncultured Bacteroidota bacterium; assembly: GCA_903831265.1. Lineage (GTDB taxonomy): Bacteria > Bacteroidota > Bacteroidia > UBA4408 > UBA4408 > CAIKXD01. The sequence goes on along the minus strand of CAIKXD010000348.1, from coordinate 18,704 downwards.
AATATTGATGAATACATTGCAATATTTCCTCCATCAACACAAAATTTATTAACTCAAATTAGACAATTAATTTCCAAAGCTGCACCAAATGCCACCGAAAGTACTAAGTATGCAATGCCAACTTTTGAATATTTTGGCAATTTGGTTCACTTTGCAGCCTACAAAAACCATATAGGCCTTTATCCATCGCCATCTGCCTTAAAGGCCTTTAAAAATGAAATTGATGCTTATGTAAATTCTAAAGGTGCTGTTCAATTTCCTTTAAACAAGCCTTTGCCTCTTAGCTTAATTAGTAAAATTGTAAAATATAGGGTCATCGAAAATGAAAATAAAGTACAACAAAAAAGCATTAAAAAAACTGTAAAAAAGGACATCGATTTTGAGAAGTAAAAATTCTTCTACTTCCCTAATTTATGCCAAGTAGTAAAGATTGCACTTTCAATTGAGTACAATTATGGCATAGCCTTATTGTGCTAATTTAAAGTAGTATCGGCATTAAACATTGCATATTTATTTTTAGTTGGACTAGGAAATAAATGCACTTGTTATAGAATAAAGCTTCTGATTCATTTATAAAATAATTAGTATTAACGTTGCAATGTACATTGACATCTAAAAAATAATTTCTTTGCAAATTATTTCTAACGATACACTAAATTAATTTTAAGTATTCAACCATATTAAAACGGCATTATAAGAGCAAAAATTAATTTTGAGAAAGATGCTTAGATTCATTGTATGCAAGGTATTGCATCGCTTAATTTGACATTAAAAATCTAATTTTGTTGGAATTGGTACTGCCAAATTTGTATAAATGTAGACAGAAATAATTCGACTTATTAATATAAAATATTATATTTGATACAACAAATTAAATAGACTTTAAACAATATGTTACGCTTTTATCCTGCAGAGGTTTTTAAACAATTTAAAATAGAACATAAACTCAAACTTAATTATGCTGTTTCAAATTTTGGGAGAGTTGTAAGTTATAAAGATAGTATTGAGAATGGCCGTTTTATTAAAAATAGTGCCGTTGAGGGATACATCGTTTTTAGATATAAGATATACACGCCTGGTGAAAAAGTTAAAACAAAACACCTTTATGTTTATAAACTTGTGGCCGAGTATTTTCTTGCCAAAACATCAGAAGATCAGGATCGTGTTTTGCATTTAGATTTTAACAAAAGCAATGATTTTGTTGGTAATTTAAAATGGGCCACAACAGCCGAAATGCGCGAACATCATAAAAAAAGTCCTTTCGTAATTGAAGCTAAAAGAAAGTTAGTTCAGATAAGAATTAATGGCGATGGCAATAAACTAACAACAACACAAGTAATTTGGTTAAAAAAGAAATTACTTGACCCAAATCGTAAAACAAGATTGAAATTGTTGGCCAAAAAATTTGGAGTTAGTGAAATGACGCTTCACCGCATTAGAACAGGCGAAAATTGGGGACATATTAAAGTTTAAATTATGGAGCATTTACAATATCCAATTGGTAAATTTATTGCAGGACTTTCTCATGGCGAGGAAGACATAAAATTATTTATTCATCAATTAGAATTATTGCCTAAAGCCTTAAAAAATCTCACAGAGAATATTTCAAACGAAGATCTTAGTAAAACTTATCGAGAAGGAAGTTGGACTGTAAAACAAGTTATTCATCATCTTGGCGAAAGTCATATTAACTGTTACATACGTATTAAATTGGCGCTAACAGAAAGTAATCCAACCATCAAACCTTATAACGAAGATTTGTGGGTTAAAACAGAAGAAAACGAATTGCTAAGTCATCATGTATCTTTGCATTTATTAGAAAGTATTCATCAAAAAATAGTTTGCCTTGCCCAAAGTTTAACTGTTGAAGAATTGCAACGAACATATATTCATCCACAATACCAACGCACCTCTCCAATTAGCGATGTTTTAGCATTGTATAGTTGGCATGGAAATCATCATTTGGCGCACATTAAGAGCGCATTAAATGTGGCTTTGCAATAATCTTATACCAATTGCATTTATTTTTTAGTCCAGCTAAAAAATAAATATGCAATGGTTAATACCGATACTACTTGAAATTGTTACAATAGGGCAATGCCGCAATTGGACTAAATTGAAAGTGTAATTGGTATTACATGGTATTAATGGTTGCATGTGCCGGAAAAAAAACTTACTATGAGTTGTATTTTCAGTCTCCTTAATACCTAACTATTTTTTCATAACGCCTTTAAATCGTTATGTTTATTATTGCTTTATCAAGCGCTGCTCAAACACGTTTTGTGTAGTAATAACTTTAATAAGATAAATGCCATTTGTTAAGTCCTTTAACTCTAAGGCTGCATTTAAAGAGGCGTTTCCTTTGTATGATGCAATTGATTTACCGGCAATATCAAACAACTCAATTTGCTCAATAGGATATTGCGATTTTACAATTACATCTTGGCTAATAACTGGGTTGGGATAAACACTTGTTTTTTCACTGATTGTACTCACTGTTGAAGAAAGTATAGTGTATAATGTACTAGTTGTATTGGTGATGATAGGTTCATTAAAATCAAAATAAATATACGCTGTGTTATTAACTGTATTACCTAAAGCAATGGTATTATTAAGCTTTACGCGATACTTTACATAACCATGACTTGCCACTTCATTTGTATTGCTATCGGGCAAGTAAATTTGGTTATGTCTAAACCAAAGTACACCATCATAATTATTTACCACCACTGGATGGCTATTACTCACTAATTCAAATGTGCTTAAATCAACATAACTACTTAGTGTGTCAATCAGCAACACGGTAAATGCAGTATCGTTACCGGTGTTCTGAAAATGAATGGTATATTCTAAGTAGTCGTTATTCAAAACAAAAGCAGGAAAAATAACACTTTCAGATACTTCTTTCATATTAGGATCGTATGAGCCTGTAATAACAGAGTTCAATATTTTACTATTGTTTTGTGGTGTAAGGTCGTTTGCATTAATAGCAGAAGCGCTACTTTGAAATGCGGTACCCAAAATAGCATTTACAGTAACATAGTAACTAATTACATATGAAATACTCTCGCCAGGATTTAAATTATAGCTAAGCGTAGCTGCATTGCCTGCAATGTTAAGGGCTGTTGGTGTTGTGCTGTTTATAGTTATTTCTGAATTATCTAAAAGCAAATCTATATTGCCTGTTTCAGGAGTGGTGCCAATATTATGCAGCGTTACGTATGCCACACCATTGAATCCCGGACGAAAAAATCCAGTTACTAAATCAATCACCAAATCACTTTGGTTTGGAATGGGCTCAAAAGCAAAGTTTTTATTTGAATCAACCTGACTTGAAAGCGCAGTAAATATAGAAGTATAGCTAGTTGGACTGTAGTTATAATACATTGGAGGATTAACAATACTTGATGTAAAGGTACCTGTGCCAACGCCAATTACATAATCACCATTTATTAATGTATTTTCAGCACTTGTACCATTGTTTAATAAAAGATTTGATGCGCAAGAAATTTCGCCTGAATCAAAAGTCCCATTGCTGTTAGCATCATAAAAGGATGTTCCTTTAATTAAGTTAGCACTATCTGTATAAATAGCCACATAATTAGCACCATTTAGCTGAGCACCTGCAACTGTATGGCCACCAAAGTGTGAACCACCTCCAACATTTCCCGTAAGGTATGTTTTAGACGATGAAGCGGCAATGCCCGTGGTATTTAAAGTAGAAAAGCTAAATCCATAACAGGCACCATTGAATACATCGCCATTGGTATCTAATTTAATTAAATAAGATTTACTGCTTGTGGAAATACCCGAAGGTAAAGTATTTGCATAAACTAAATTGTAAGTGCCAAACAAATTAGAAGTAATATTATTGGAAGTTAATCCACACATAAAAATATTGTCATTTTTAATTGTAGCACAGTAAAAATTGGTCTCTGTATCGCCATATCTTTTGGCCCATAAAAAATTACCTCCGTTATCAATAAGGGTTAAGTAGGTAGAATAATAAGGAGCAACTAATGTGGTGCCGCCAATGTTAGCAGTTCCTCCAAAGCTACCTGCTAAAAAAACATTATTTTGGTAAACCATTACCTCTGTTCTCCACCATGAACTTAGTGGTAATGCATGCGCCCATTCAAAATCGCCATTTGTATTCATTTTAATAATAAAGTCATTTAAATCTGAGCCTGGAGTAGTTAATACCCCAGCGGCATCTAAGTTCATACTTCCTCTAAAAACGCCTCCAATAAAAAGCTCACTGTTGGCATTCATTGCTAGGCTCATACTAAGTTGTGTGTTTGTATTACCTGTTAATACTTTGGCATTTAACCAAGTTCCATTATCATCACAGTTAGCAATAAGCACATTGCCAATACTAGGTGATACAACACTTGAACCAACTGTTTGAGCACCAATATTTTCGAAGGCTGCTGAAATAGCAATTCTATCTGTCCCATTGCCAGTAATCCTAAATAAATCAGCATTGCCCGATGATCCGCTAGTTGAACATGGTATAGAATTACTCCACAATACATTCCCATTAGGGGCATATTTTACAATAAATGCGCGAATCCCTGCAGTGTTGGCTATTGGAAATGGCTGGCAATTTAATAGTGTGGCATTAATTGTATCGCCAAACATGCCAGCTATGTAAACATTAGACTGATTATCGGTATAAATACCTCCAATAATTGTGGTTCCATTGCAAGCTAAAACTTTTGCCCAAATAAGCGCACCATTATCGTCACGCTTAACAATTAAACTACTTAAACCACCTTGGCTCGAGTAATTTTGCCCATCAATATTTACAGTGCCAGTGAATGTTGTAGTGTTAATTACATTATTAAAATCATCACTAGCAATTCTATTTAAAAAACCTAAATATCCAGTCTGATTTTGATCGGTATAAGCGTTTAAAAAGTTTTGAGCAGAAGTAATATTTCTACTGATTGTCAAAACTATGATGAATAAAAAGATTTTTTTCATGGTAGGGAATTGTATATCAAAACAAATGTAATATTAAATTGCAATACCGCGAATTTAATCAGGGTTAATACAAACTATAAAAAACTAAAAAAGCCCATGATCGATTTATCATGGGCTTTCATAAATAGTTGATAATTACTTTTTAGGTGCTTCTGGAGTAGCATTAAGACCTAATTTCTTTTTCACTAAAGCCATAATATCGTCCGATGGCTCAGAATAAAGTAATGTCCCTTGACTACTATCAATCACAAGTTTGTAACCATTTTCTTTAGCAACTTCTTCAACACTCTTTTTTGCTTTTGCTAACATTGGTTCTAATAACTCGTTTTGCTTTTTTTGCAATGATTCTTGAGCAGTGGTTTGGAAATTACGAATTCTTTCTTCCAAATCAGCAATTTCTTTTTGCTTGTCTACTTTAACGGGCTCTGTCATTATACTTTCTTTTGACGTGTATTCCTGAACTTTACTTTCATATTCAGCATTCATGGTGCGCATTTGCCCGTCAAGAGTTTTTGCATAGTCCTGAATATCAGTTTCAGCTTTTTTACGCTCTGGCATTAATAATAATAAATCATTAAGATTGATGTGTGCAATCTTTTGAGCCATTGCACTTCCGCTAAAGGACATTGCAGCTACAGTAAGTATTAAAAACAGTTTCTTCATTAGTTAAATTATTAAATTGATTTTAGATTAAATTATTTCGTAGTTCCTTTTTTATAACCCATGTTGGTTAACACCAAATCACTTTTATCATATTTGGGGTTTGTATATAACATAGTTGTTCCACTCGCTTTGTCAAATACAACAGCGTAAGTGCTTTTTACGGCCATATCTTTAATTGCATTGTATACTTTATCTTGAATGGGTTTTACTAAATCCTGTCTTTTCTTAAAAAGTTCACCATCAACACCAAATTTAGATTTTTGCAATTCCTTTGCTTCCTTTTCTTTGGTTATGATTTCTGTTTCTCTTTTCTTTTTCATATCCTCGGTAAGTAAGATTTGTTCCGCTTGAAAAGCCTTATAAAGTTTGTCAATCTCACTATACTTTACCTCTATTTCTTTTTGCCATTGCACACTTAAATTATCAACTTGTGCTTGTGCGCTTTTATATTCCGGTATATTGCTTAAAATGTAATCAGAATCAACATAAGCATATTTTTGAGCCGATGCAGTTAAAGCAGAAATTAAAACAATACTTGTTACGATTAATAGTTTTTTCATTTTTTCAAAGATTTATGTTAAACACTAACCCGTTTTTTATTTGAGCGGGCAAAATTAATAAAATCATCTGTAATCTTGGCAATTAGTTTAGATGATTTTATTTGCCATTTCAAATGCTGTGCCAAAAGGTTAATATTGATTTGTTATAAATCGCCAATATTTGCTCCAATTGTAAAATGGAATTGCCCTTTTCCATTGCCGTTGTTGGCTCTATTATCCACTTTGTCAAAGCCCCATCCATAATCAAGTCCTAATAACCCAAACATAGGTAAAAATACTCTTACCCCAGCACCTGCACCACGCACTACATCAAAAGGGCTATATTTTTTGTAATTAACCCAAGCATTACCCGCATCGGCAAATCCTAAAACGTATATAGTTGCGCTTGGATTTAAACTTAAAGGATATCTTAACTCAACAGAATATTTATTGATCACCACGGAGCCAGTACCTAATGAATTTCCAACCGATTGATCTAAATATCCTCTTAGGGCAATTATTTCTCTGCCATCTAAAGCAAAACCTGTTAAACCGCTACCGCCAAGGTAAAATCTCTCAAATGGACTAAATCCTAAATTTTTACTGTAAGCTCCTAAGTATGCAAAACCTAATTTGGTCATTAATACCAACTTCTTGGCCTTATCAAGTGGCATGTACCATGCGGTTGTAAACTTGTATTTATAATATTCAACCAATCTTAATTGATCTGTTTCTCTTGTGTAGTAATCTTTTGTATTTAAAGATGCATCACGAAACTTGCTGTAAGGCGGTGTAAATTGCAATGAGGTTGTAACTTGCGAACCTGATCGTGGATAAATTGGACCATCTATTGAGTTTCTGCTTAAAGCAACTTTATAACTTGCATTTAATGCTTGCCCATTACTAAATGTAAAGGTACCTCTAAAGTTTTGAAGCTGGTAATTTGCGATATTTAATTCTTGAAACAAGGTAAAATAATCATCAGGTTTTTTTAATCTCTTCCCTAAACCAAATGAAACGCCTGTAATAAAAAGTGTTTGTCTTAAAGGATCATTTGATTGCAAGCCTGTTTGATTCTGACGATTATGATATACTGTGGTGCTAAAACTATTAGGTTTTTTACCACCCAACCAAGGCTCCGTAAATGAAGCACTGAAAGAAGTGTAAAATCTTCCAGTTGTTTGGGCTCTAACACTTAATGCTTGTCCATCGCCCGCAGGAACTGGTCTCCATGCACTGGCTTTAAACATGTTTTTTGCCGAAAAATTATTAAATGAAACCCCTAAAGTGCCTATTAAACGTCCTGCTCCCCAGCCTCCACTTAGCTCAAGCTGATCACTAGCTTGTTCTTCCACCACATATTCAATATCAACTGTTCCATCCGCGGGATTTGGTTTAGGATTTACGCCTAACTTTTCGGGATTAAAATAACGTAATTGTGCCAATTCTCTTTGCGTTCTAATAATATCAGCCCTGCTAAATAATTGACCCGGTTTTGTGCGTATTTCACGTATAATTACTTTATCATTGGTTTTGGTATTTCCTACCACCGTTACTTTATTGATAGTGGCCTGTTTTCCTTCATAAATGCGCATTTCAATATCAATACTATCATTTTCTACCAATACTTCTGTTGGTTGTATTTGAAAGAACAAATAACCGTCATCCATATACAAAGAAGTTACATCTCTACTGTCTTGACTCATGTACAATCTGGCATCTAAAACTGCTTGGCTGTATATATCACCTCTTTTAATTCCTAATATACTATTTAATTCCGAGGTCGTATGCTTGCTGTTTCCTACCCATGAAATATTTCTAAAATAATATTTAGGCCCCTCGTTTATTTTTATTTTAATGGAAATTAATCCTGGATTTGAAGTGTATACCGTATCGAATTCTATTTGAGCATCTCTAAAACCTTTTGCGTTGTATTTATCAATTATTTTTTGCTTGTCGCCATCGTAATTTTCTTCAATATATTTAGAAGCTTTAAAGATGTTATACCAGCGCTTTTCCTTGGTTTCTTTCATGGTGCGCTTTAGTTTTCCTGCTTCCATATTTTTGTTGCCTTCAAATATGATTTTTTCAATTTTAACTTTCTTCTTCTTGTCTATTCTAAATAACAGAATAACGCCATTTTGTGAAGCGGTATCAACAGTTTGAGTTACATTTACATCAACATCTAAGTAACCATTGTCGATATAAAATTCTTTAATCGTATTTTTTGAAGTAATAATTAAATTGTCAGTTACAATCTTACCTCTATTTAATTTTATTTTTTCGCGAATATCGTCTGCATCGCTCTTTTTTACGCCCTTAAAGCTAAATTTAGTCAATCGAGGTCTTTCTTCAAGGTTTATACTTAAGAAGATTGATTTTCCGGTAACCTTTTCAGCACTGATAGAAATATCACTGAAAAGATTAAGTTCCCAAAGTGTTTTGATGGCTTTTGTGATGGACTCTCCTGGCACAAATATTTTGTCTCCTACAGTTAATCCACTCGATAAAATAATAACATTTTTATCAAGGTAGTCAGTTCCATTAACCACAATGCCACCTATTTCGTATTCCACCTGCACGCTGGTGTTTAATTCAACTTCTTGCTCACCTATAACAGTCTGAGAAAAACTATAATTGTTGCTAAATAACAACGCAAATATTCCAAGCAATTTATGGTAAAAACCTAATTTTTTTGTAAAAGTCATACTGTTTTATGAAATAAGCTGTTCGCTGGTTTTTCCAAATCTGCGTTCGCGGGTTTGGTAATCAACAATAGCTTCGAAAAAAGCCGCCCTCTTGAAGTCGGGCCATAAGGTTTCGGTAAAGTAAAATTCAGAATAGGCTATTTGCCACAATAAAAAGTTGCTAATGCGATGCTCTCCACTGGTTCTTATTAAAAGTTCTGGATCGGGAATTCCTTTGGTAGTAAGGTTTTCATCAATAACTTGATCACTTATTTTTTCAATATCAATTTTGCCGTCTTTAACTGCTTGCGCAATATTTTTTGCAGCCTCAACAATTTCCCATTTTGCGCTGTAACTAAGTGCTAAAACCAAGGTTAAACCTGAATTGTTAGCTGTTTCAGCCATTGCTTCTTGTAATTGCTCGTAGCATTTACCTGGAAGCGATTTTAAATTTCCGATGGCCAATAATCTCACTTTATTTTTATTTAAAGTAGGTGTTTCGGCCAAAATGGTTTGAACCAACAATTCCATTAATGCATCAACTTCTTCTTTTGGTCTCGACCAATTTTCGGTGCTAAAAGCGTATAAAGTCAAAAATTTTATCCCTAATTCGGCAGCAGCTTCTGTGCATTCTCTTACACTTGTAACACCATGTTGATGTCCATAAATGCGGTGTTCGCCTTTGTTTTTGGCCCATCGCCCGTTGCCATCCATAATAATGGCCACATGCTTTGGCAACTTTGCCAAGTCAATTCGCTTATCTTCAATCATGTTGCAAATGTAATTTATTCATTTTTAAATAAAAGCACTTAATTAATTTTAACGAAAAAGAGTGTGTTTTATTAAAAAAAGAGCACTTTTAATGATTGAAGTGGAAAAAAATGGATTTGAAATGCGAATTACTACGGTCAAATAGATTACTTCGAAAGCATGGTATTCTTTAAATCGAAGATTAAAGGGTAAAAAGTTCCTTCTCAATAAGTTACTGCTAATTTGTAGCAGATCACTTCAACAGCCATGCTTTTTCATTCAAATTGTAATTTGTGCAGTTATCTCGTGTTAACGTTTGTATAAAAATCAGTTAATCAGCTAATTCGCTCATTAAAAAATTAGTCCTTCAAAAACCCAAATTTCCCTTGGTTATAGTCTTCAATGGCTTGTTTAATTTCTTCTTCGGTGTTCATTACAAATGGACCGTAATTCACATACGGTTCGTTGAGCGGTTCGCCACTTAACACCAATAAAATACTCTTTTTTGTGGCTTTAATATGTATTTCACCAGCTTCGTTTTTTAGCTGCACATAATGATTTTCGGACACTTGTTGATTGTTGATATTGATACCTCCATCAATCAGTAAAATACCTGTGTTGTAACTTTTGGGTAAACTAAAGTTTAATTCGGCATTAGGATTTAAGTGAATATCATACATGTGTACAGGTGAATAGGTGCTTGCAACGCCTTTAACGCCCTTGTATTCGCCAGCAATCACATGCACAGCACCCATATTATCGGGTAATTTATAATTTGGTTTGGCATGATGCATAATGCTTTGGTATTTTGCCGGCACCATTTTATGTTTTTTAGGTAGGTTAATCCATAGTTGCACCATTTCAAATGCACCACCCTTTTTGTTGGTGGTTTGTTCATGATACTCTTTGTGCAACACACCCGAACCTGCGGTCATCCACTGCACATCTCCTGGGTTAATAATGCCATGATTGCCTTTACTGTCATGATGTTCAACACCTCCTTTGTAGGCAAAAGTGATGGTTTCAATTCCACGGTGAGGATGAACACCAACACCTTGAGATATTTCTGAGGGTGGAAAATTAACTTCGGCATTAAAATCTAACAAAAAGAAGGGACTCATGCGCTCTTCAAAGCCTTTGCCATTCGGAAAAAAGTTCATTACTTTAAAACCATTGCCAACCATGTGCGTGTTGGTTGGCGAATAAACACCTTCAATGCCTCTGTATTTGCTATCTGCAAAACTTTTGGCTGCTTTAATTGTACTGTCAATGCTTGATGCAAGGAGCGCTAACAAACCACCTCCTAGTCCTTTTTGTATAAAGTCTTTACGTTGCATTACCATAAATCTTAAATTTAATTGATTTTGAAATTTTTTTAAGAAAATAAATTCTTATTTTTCTTAAATTATTTAGAGCAAAGATGCAAATTATTCAATTAATCTTATCAAGGAGTGCTTGCTTTCGTTGAGATAAACAGGATATTTTATAAGCCCAAAATTACTGATAAAAAGTAAAATTGAAATTAAGAATTTCAATTAAATAATCGTTGTTCGATTTGCTTAGTATACTTTCTAGCAGTTGATTTTCTTTGTTGTAAAAATAAAATCGTTGATTTCTCATGGAAGCATTTCTATAATACTTTTCTTCAGTTAACACATTTGCATCATAACTAAAGCGTGTGTTTTCCTTTAGGTCTCCTGCCGCATCGCTGGTGTAAAAAGATTCTAACAATCTTCCCTTATCGTCAAATGAATTGGTATAATTAATTCTCACACCTGTAGTAGTAAAGGTATAGTCTTGCGCTTTTAATAACTTCTTTTTGCCTTCAAAATACAAAATGCCTTCTTTGTAAATCACATTATTATCATTTAAAAACTTTTTTCTAGTTTGATTATCATTGATAATTTCATAACGATAGCTTTCACTTTGCATTACTGTCTGTTGACCTAATTTAAAGAACCTAAAATCATCACTCAAATTTGTTTCCTGACAAACTAAAAATCTAGTTACTTGATTATATTCATCGCTTGTTTCGTAGGTTGAGGTATAACGTCCTTTATTATAAGTTCTCGCAATGTGCACCCTTGAATCTTTGTTGTAATAATGAAATGTAAAAACAGTATCATAATTATATTCTTGTCGGGTTATTTCTATAAGTGATTCAATTTTTCCTTGTCTATTGAAGGTATAAATATATTTTTTCCCAGTTTTTTCAATACGTGCATTCTCGCGCTTGATGCCTACTTCAACTTCAATGGTTTGAATTTTTTTTTCTACATAAATTTTGGTTGGATACAAACGGTCGATTGTGTTGGTAATCCATTCTTGTTGTTGATTTATTTGTGCTTTTGCTTTAAATGCAGAGAAGCCTAGCCCAAACATTAAACTAAATATAAAAAATACAGTGTTTTTACTTGTTTGATATGCCATAGTTGGGATTAAAAATCCAAATATCTAATAATTTAATATATGGCCTATAGGTTTTCAAAAGCAGTTATTAACTCTTTTTGGTTATTAAGTGGCAAACTGCATACCTTATCAGCACAAACATAAAAATACTCCCTATCTTTTTTGTCCTCAACAAAAGGCAGTGCAGCAGCACGGTGCAGAGCATAGGTAAACAAATTTATTCGATATTTTTGATGAATAGCAATCAAAGTTTCTCTGTATTCTTTCTGAGGTATGGCAATTTGCAGCACCGGCTTATTCAATCTTAATAGTAGTAATGCCCAACAAGCGTAAGCGCTGCCATAATTGGTAATTTCATGATAAAAGTGTGCACACATTTTTTTCGACATTTCGATGTATTTATCTTGTTCAAAATAAATACCCAAATCAAATAAAACATTTGCCATTATTGCATTAGATGATGGAATTACATTGTCTTGTACTTCTTTTTGCCTTGTAATTAAAGGCGTATCAATCATACTGTTAAAATAAAACAATCCATCGTTTGCATCATAAAAATTTTCGATGGCATTATCAACTAACACCTTTGCTTTTGTAAGCCACTTTTCATCACCAATAGCAGCGTATAAGGCAATAAAAGCTTTAGCTGTAAAAGCATAATCTTCTAAAAACCCATTGATAGTAGATTTTCCATTTTTATAGCTGTGGTATAGCTGCTTTTCATCATAAATTTGATGTTGTAAAATAAAATTGGCATTCTTTTCTGCTAATTCAAGATAGTCTTTTTTATTTAAGGCTAAATAGGCATCCACATAGGCTTTTAGCATAAGCGCATTCCACGAAGTCAAGGTTTTGTCATCTAGTCCTGGCGCAGTTCTGTTTCGCCTAACCCTTAATAAAATGTCTTCCCACTTGCTTTTATTTACGATCAAATCATCAACATTGATATTGTTTGCAAGGCAAAAGTCTTCATCTTTTTGAACACGCAGTAAAATATAATTTTCGTGCTCCCAATACCCTAATTCATTAACATTATAATACTTGCAAAAAAGTTCGAAATGTACACCTAATAAATTTTGCAATTCCTCATTCTTCCATACATAATATTTGCCTTCTTCGCCTTCACTATCGGCATCTAAAGCCGAATAAAATTGACCGTCATCGCCACTTAATAATTCACTAACAAACGCCAGTGTTTTTTCAATTATCATTTTATAGTTTACTTCACTGGTGAGTTGGTGTGCCATACTGTACAAAGAAACCAATTGGGCATTGTCGTAGAGCATTTTCTCAAAATGTGGGACCTTCCATATTCCATCAGTACTGTATCGTGCAAAACCACCACCTAATTGGTCGAATATGCCACCCATACTCATTTTATCAAGCGTTGTAAAAACATGTGAAAGCAACTCTTTTTCTTTATTTATATTGCCATAAATAAGTAAGAATAAATAATTGCAGGGCATAGGAAATTTCGGCACTCTTTGTGTTCCACCATCTTTTAAATCGAAGTGTTTTTTCCAATGTGCAAGGCTTTCTATTAAAATAGCATTGTTATCAAATTCAGTTTTTTCAGGTACTTTATAAATTTGCGTTTGTTGAATTCCTTTCATCAATCTTTCGGCATATTCTTGCATGGCCGATAAATTAGTTTCAAAAAGCTGTTGTAAATTTTCGAGTACCGACATCCATTTTTCGAGGGGGAAATAAGTTCCTCCAAAAACAGGTCTTCCATCGGGGAGCGTAAAACAGTTTAATGGCCAACCGCCTTGCCCACTCATTAATTGAAGCGCTTGCATGTATACAGCATCAATATCGGGGCGTTCTTCACGATCAACCTTCACACAGATAAAATATTTGTTCATTATTCGGGCAGCTTCTTGGTTCTCGAAGCATTGCTTTTCCATAACATGGCACCAATGACAAGCACTGTAGCCAATACTTATCAGCATTAATTTATTTTGAGATTTTGCTAAAGATAAAGTTTCATCGTTCCATGACCGCCAATTAACAGGGTTATTGGCATGTTGCAACAAATAAGGACTTGATTCATGCACAAGCAAATTGGCCATGATTTATGATGTTTACTTATAATTAATACACTAAACTAGCCTTAAAATAGGCTTATGTAAAACAGCTTTTTAAATAAACTTATCGCCTTTAGTCATTTTTACATCATTTACAAACTGACGAATTTGTTGTTCGTTTTCCTTCTTACAAATCAACAATACATCTTTTGTATCTACAATAATATAGTCTTTAAGGCCTTCGATTACCAATAGTTTTTGTTTTGGAGCGCTAATAATACACTTTTCTGATTTGTACATTAATGCATTTTTATTGATTACAGCGTTTTGATTCTCGTCTTTTGTTATATGTGTGTAAAGAGAGCCATAGGTGCCTAAATCGCTCCATCCAATGATTGAAGAACGAACATAAACGTTTGAGGCTTTTTCCATTACTCCATAATCTATAGATATATTTTTACAAACACTGTAAACACCCTTTATAAATTCAATTTCTTTGTCAGTATTGTATATACTTTCGCCTTCTTTAAAAAGCACAGCAGTTTCTGGCATATGAATTTCAAAAGCTTTAAGAATACTTTTTGCTGACCAAATAAAAATTCCAGAATTCCATAAAAAGTCGCCACTTTGCATAAAAAACTTAGCCATTTCAAGATCAGGTTTTTCGGTAAAAGTTTTTACCTTTTTAATACGTTTGTCAGTTTCGGGACCTGCGCTTTCAATAAACTGAATGTATCCATAGCCCGTATCAGGCCTAGATGGTTTTATGCCTAGCGTAACTAAACAATCTTCTGTTTCGGCTTTGCGAAAACATGAATTTATGGCTTTTACAAATGTTTCTTCCTTTAAAATTAAATGATCGGCAGGAGAAACTACAATTTTTGCATCTGGGTTTTGTGCGTTAATTTTATAACATGCGTATGCAATACATGGCGCAGTGTTTCTGCGAGAAGGTTCAAGTAAAATTTGATTGTCGGATAATTTTGGCAATTGTTCTTTTACAAGGTCTTTATATATATCGTTGGTTACCACCAAAATATTTTCGGGTGGGCAAAGCTTTAAAAACCTCTTATAGGTCAATTGTAATAGGGTATCACCCAATCCCAAAATGTCAATAAATTGTTTTGGGTAGTTAGTTCTACTCATTGGCCAAAAGCGACTTCCAATCCCTCCAGCCATAATTACGCAGTAATTATTTTTCATCTTTTTTTTAACAAGTCGCAAAGATAAATTTTAAACGATAACTTTAACAGAACTATTTTTTAGAATAAATCATAATTACGCATTTAGCAATACAATATCAGGATAATAATCTGTAATTCAATTCATACCGACTCTGTAAGCCGAAGTATTAGGTCTCATTTTTGGAAACAATAAATCAAAACAATTTTTGAAAAGAATTACCCTTATAATCCTGTATGAAGTAGCAGGAATCGTTGTCAAATAAAATTTTGCAATAATAACAACTACTCAAGGACTGTTTTGCAGTGAAGTAATAGTTAACTATTATGAAATCCGAAATGGTAGTAAGTGCTTGAGATTGAAGAAAAATGAAGCTGAGTAATTTTCAACTGCATAATTTGGGTTAAAAGACCTTTGAGCTATTTTGATTGCTCAAAAAGAGTCTGAATGATTGTTATAGAAAAATATGTTTATACCGAAAGTAATAAACTTTAATTTTCGGGTAGATGATGGATGAGTTATATTGTGTGGAGCCTGGGTTAAAAGCTTAAAGTGTAGCTATTTATGATATTAATTAAAACATAAAAGGCTGCTTCCAACGGAAGCAGCCTTTTATTATAATGAATTTACCTTAATTACTTGATTACATTAATTTTCTTAGTGATTGAACCTCCTTCAGAAGAATTAATATTGATAAAATAGATGCCAGCATTCCAAGTAGTAGCATCAATGTTTTGACGATATAAACCGTTAATAACACCTAAATCTTGAGTCATTACTTTGTTACCTAACATATCTACAACGTCAAAAGAAATTCTTTCTGATTTAGTAGTGTTAATGTTTAAAGTAGTTTGATTTTCAAAAGGATTAGGGAAAACTTCAAAACTATTGATAGAGTTGATATCTTTAATAGCTTGAGGCGATGGAGGGCCAGAGTGTAAATTAATTTCATCTACAAATAGGTTGTTACCATAAGCACTTGTTCCTACAAACTTAACCATCACTTTAGTTTGATTAATATAAGGTGTCATATCAACAGTTTCTAATCTCCATTGTGCAGCAGTTGGGATTTCAAATGGCGCAGTTTGGTTAGGTGCAGTAGATAAAGCAGTACCCGCTTTGTCGAAAGGAGTTGTCCATGTTACACCGCAATCAGTAGAAACTTTAACTTGTAATTTATCAGCTTCACCAGCGTATGATGCGTAAGCTACATAAAAATCTAAAGAAGCTTGCGCTGTGCTCATTGTTAGGTTGGTAGTAGGTAAAAACATTTCATCTATGTTGCCTGCGGTGCTGTTGTAAAAATCCATTTTAGCACTTTTAGTTGTACCAATTGCACCTGCAGCTGTAGAGCGTTCCCACGATGCTCCATTGTCCGGATTAGTCGTAAACCAGTTGGCAGGAGGAAATGGAGTTAAAATATAATCTTCATAAATTGGTGAAATAATACCAGTAGCTGGAATGATAGTAAATTGCTTTTCTTTTGAATCATTAACTGTTGTAAACAAAGGCGTTCCATTAGGGTTGCTAAGGTATGTTTTGAATGTATGAACACCAGCACTTGCAGTAACTAAAGGTAAAGCTTGAGTTGCAGTTGCACCCGGAGCTAAAGAACCTGTCCAAGGAAGTGATTGTTCTGGATTTGCATCTATTTGGTATTTAATAGTACCTGATGTAAGTGTAGAAGTACCTGTATTTTTAATTTCAATTGAAGGTGTGAAAGTATTAGTACATTGGAAAACAGGAACACCTGTTAATGAATTAATGCTTGCAGAAGATGCAACTGGCTGTGGAGCACTGTAGCCCGCTTGGTGAACTTCTTTTGAACCATTGTCTTGAACCCATGCCACAAAAGCAATTTCTCCAACTTTATAGATGTAGTTTGGAGTATTAATTTGCAATGCAAAAGTTTGAGATTGACCGTTAGTCCATGTTGCAGGAAGCGCTGAACCACTTGCATTTGGAATCATTTTTCTCATAACACTATGAAAAACAGTTTCACCATTTGTACCTGGTGCAGTTTCAAAACCTATTTCTTTTTCAACCATAGCAACATGCAATACTAAGCTTCCAGAAGCTGTGAATGCTTGCGAAGCAGTAAGAGTTACGTTTACAGTTGCAGCTGATTTGTCAGCATTAAATACATGGTTAACTCCAAGAGTAAATGGTGAAGTAACTGCTTGTCTTGTTCCAATAGTTGCAGTGGTGATAGAAGTACCTTGATTTCCATCTAATTTTCTTGCGGGAACTCCAGTAACATTGTAGTAAGTAACTCTTGTTTGAACTTCTGCAGGATTTTGCTCGTTCATTGGATCGTAACCAGGCCAATCTGTTTGATACTTCACTGATACAGCTGCGCCAGTTCCAACAGCATCAAGTGCTGCGTTTAAGGCTGGATTTTGAGACGCGCAAGGGCCACAAGAAGCTTGAGAAAATGCTTCTACCATAACTAGCCTTGGCGATTGAGCAAAAGCTAAACCCCCAGCTAAAATCATGCTTAATAAAGTAAATGTTTTTTTCATTTTATATTGAATTTGAGTTTAAAATTAATTGAACGAAATTAAATTGTTTTTAGTACTTATCAAAAAGTTTTAGCTTTTATTTCTTATATAGCTATGGATCAACTTTTTAACATGAATTGAGTTTTTAACATAAATATAAGTTGAAGCAGCAAGACAACCGATAGTATTTGCAATAAAGTCGAATAAATCTGCAGTTCTGTCTTTAAAAAGTTCTTGCTGCAGAATTTCAAGAATTCCTCCGTAAGGAATACTTAAGCATAACGCATAAACTAAAGCATTTTTACTATTTGGTGTTTTTTGAACAGCATGGTAGATTAAAATTACCAAAATGAAAAAAACAAAACCATGAACAAATTTATCAAAACTGAGCAACTCGAGTATAGAAATATGCGGAATATCTTTGCCAGGTAAACCGCATAAAAAAGCAATGAATGCAGCCCAAAGTGTGGGCAAAGTATATGTCTTAAAAGATTTAATCAAAAAGTTTTGATTGAATTATATTTTAATGACCAATGAGGGCTTTGTATTGTTCAGCAGTTAACAAATCAGTCAACTCAGCTGTATTGCCAATGCTCATTCTAATCATCCAGCCATTTCCATAAGGATCAGAATTAACGCTTTCTGGATTGCCATCTAAGCCTTTATTAACTTCTAAAATTGTACCACTAATTGGTAAAAACAAATCAGAAACAGTCTTCACTGCTTCTACAGTGCCAAAAACAACTTCTTTTTCAAGTGTTTCGCCTTCGGTACTAATATCTACATAAACAATATCGCCCAATTCTCCTTGAGCAAATTCAGTAATGCCAACAAAGGCTTCATTGCCTTCAATTCTTATCCATTCGTGATCTTTTGTGTACTTTAAATTTTCAGGGAAATTCATAATTTTTTAGATTTTATTTTACAAACGTATAAAAAAAATCATTATGACATGTTGAT
>CAIKXD010000347.1 GCA_903831265.1 uncultured Bacteroidota bacterium | reverse complement strand
TGGTAGTTCTTACACATTTGAGGTGGCTCAAAAAATTGGTTTACCAAAAGAAATATTAGACCGCGCGGGTAAAAAAATACAACGCGAAAAATTAAAGCTTAACAGCATGCTAGGCACATTGCAAAAGGAAAAGCAGAAGTTGAGTCATAAAATTGATGAGCTAAAAATACAAGAAGAAAAGGCGGCAGTTGCCACCCAAAAATATGATACGCTTACCGAAAAAATTCAAGCAAAATTAGATCGAGATAAAGAAAAAATTGAAGAAACAACACGACTAGCAGAATTAGGCAGAAGACTAAATACCTTAAGCGAAGATTGGGATAAAAGCACAAGTAAAAAGGAAGTTATTCAAAAGTTTGTTGGTTTAATGACTGCCGAAAAGAAGAAAAAGTTAGAGAAAATTGCCGAAGAAAAAAGAAGTAAGAAAAAAGAAAAAACCATTGCCAAAAAGATGGAGCAAATAAAAGTTGGTAGCAACGTGCGTCTTTTTAATAGCAAGCAAACCGGCATTGTTGAAGAAATAACAAAAAACAAAGCTAAAGTAACTTTTGGCGATATTAAAAGTGTGGTTTCTATAGAGAATTTAGAGCTAGCTTAAATGAAATTTTAGTGTGCAAAAATCACACACTTTCCACTTCCTCACTATCAACATAAACAAGTAAGCGCGCTTTAATTTCAAAACCCATTTGATGGAGTAAGGCCGAATAGCCCGCCAATTGCTCGGCATAACTGCTGCGTGGTTCACCAGTTTTATAATCAATAATTGCTGCTGTTTTATCCTTTATGGCAATTAAATCTGGACGCTGTAACTCACCTTTGTTATTTAAAATAGAGGCTTCCTTTTTTAGTGTATAACTGCCATCAAAATAAGGTTGTAGCATTGGCAAACGGTAAACACATTCTAATTTATTCTTTAGTGTTTGTTTATCTAATAATGCTTGCGTAATACTAATTTCGTAACGATCTAATAT
This sequence comes from uncultured Bacteroidota bacterium, assembly GCA_903831265.1. Lineage (GTDB taxonomy): Bacteria > Bacteroidota > Bacteroidia > UBA4408 > UBA4408 > CAIKXD01. Next base: position 7,786 of record CAIKXD010000347.1, on the reverse strand, counting down.
CAAATCTATTTCTGATGGATGATCAATTTCGGCCAACAAAAAATGAATCATATTGCCATAACTTAATTGTGCTAAATGCACTTCATCATTTTGGCTATATCCTGTAGTTTTTAATAATTCTTTCCATAATTTGTTTTCAGGCTCCCAAATCGTTGCTTGCATTTCGGTAAATTGTGTATCATTTTGTTCAACTTCATTGATGTCGCCTAAGCTAAAATAATTAACCCCATTAATTAATTGACAAGCATATTTTTGTTGCTCAACAAACGCTGAAATATAAGTATGCATGCTGTTTTTTCTGTTGGCAGAAATTACAAACAAATGTTCTTCGGGTCTGGTGAAAGCTACATACAACATGTTTAATTGATCTAACATTATTTTCCTTCCTTCATCGGCATGTATGCTTGATAAATTGGTGTTGCTTAATAATTCTCCATGATTTAAAAGTGCATATTTTAATTCTGGAAAATCTGCTTCATCTAAAGCAGTCCAGTGCTTAATTCCTTTGGTATTGATACTTAAATCGGCATAAGGAATTATTACAATGGGAAATTGCAAGCCTTTTGATTTATGTATAGTCATTACATTTACCGCATCAACTCCATCGGGAACTACAATAGAAAATTTATGTTGTTTATTTTTCCACCAGGTGAGTAAATCAGTAATGCTGCTATTGTGCTGACCAAAACCAAAAATTTGATCTAAGAAAAATTTTAAATAAGCATTAGGCTTTGCATTTAAGTTAAACAAAATGCTCAACTCTGTGCACAGTTCAAACAAAGGTAAACACTTTAAGTAGTGCACAGAAAAATCGATTTCATTTTCTTTAAAGAAGCCCAAAAGACTGTATGAATTATTGCCGTTGTTAATTGAAGATACATTAAAATTTTGATGGTGTATTAAATAATATCTTATGGCTGCTATGCATATTTCATTTGCTGAATTATCAATAAACTTAAGCAGTTCAATAATTACACGAACTTCTGCTGAGGTATTTAGTAATAGTGATTCTTTAGAAATTACATCAATATGTTGTTCCATCAGTTGAGCTGCAATATTGGCACCATCTGCATTTCCACGAGTTATGATGGCAATATCTTTTTTTTGATACCCTTTTGCTAAACATAATCTTACGGCATCAATAACTCTATCCATAGTCCATTGATCGCGTTCATGTTTTTCACCATCAAACTGGCAAATATTTACCGAGCCACCATGCTTATTTTCGGCCACTTTTTGAGTTACCTGTTTGTAAATGGTAGAGAAATCATGCGTTGTAGCGGCTCCTAAGTAATTAAAAAAAGTATTATTAAAGTTTATGATATTGACTTTACTTCTAAAATTTGTTTCTAATATTTTTGGATGATGATTGCTTATCAAACTTTGTTCTTGTTCAACAAGCAGTTCTGTTTTATCATCTTTCGTAAACACTTTTGGTAACTGCACAAATTGCTCTACTTCGCCATTTCGCCATCTGTAAATCGATTGCTTGGCATCGCCCACAATCATATTAAAAAAACCTTGTGATAAAGAGTTGTGTACCAAGGGCAAAATATTGCGCCATTGCATTACTGAAGTATCTTGAAATTCATCAATTAAAAAATGGCGGTAGCGTTCTCCTAACCTCTCGTAAATGTATGGTGCAGGTTCGTTTGCAATGGCATCAGAAATTATTTTATTGAATTCACTAATAAACAAGATGTTATTTTTTTGCTTCAACTCTACCACAATTTTTTCCATTTCGTTGAGCACTGCAACAGAAAATAAATTAGCTTTAATCAGTTTATATAGCTTATACTTTTCAAATTGTTCATCAAGCAATTTTTCATTTTGATGAAATAAATCAACAAGATCTTTGGTAATGTTTTCTATTACTGCTTTCTCTTGTCCTTTGGCTTTTCCAGCGGTTAATTTGCCAGCTTCGAAATTCTTTTTTACAGTATCACTAGCTTGTAGTTTACCATCTCTAAAAGTAGAAAGATAAGTAAAATACTTACCAATACCAGCTGCGGCACCTCCTGCCAAATTACTGTGATCAACATTATTTGCCTCTAACAAAGCAATAGCTTGATTTCCGATGGCCACTACCTGAGCTTTAAAACTTTTTAAAAATGTATTCAACTTTTTATTAATGTTTAAAAAGCCTTCTAAATCAATTGTTTTAAGTGCGTCTAGTTTTTGGGCAATATCTTCATTAAAGAGTTGATTGCCAAATTGCATTAATTCTTTTCCAATGTTCCAACTTTTTTCGTCTTGTAATAAGTCTTCAATGTAAGCAAGTAAAACTTTGGTTAATGTTTCATTTTTGCCACATTGTTCGAGCAACTCATCTACTGCATTTTGTAACACTTCTTCTGTATCCGTTTCTAACTCAAAATTAACTGGGAGCCTCAAATCAAATGCAAAAGAGCGTATTATTTTATGATTAAATTTATCAATTGTACTCACAGCAAAATCACTGTACTGATGCAAAATAAAATCTAAGGCAGCTTGCGCACGTTGTTGTAATTCTTGATTTGTTACTTTATGTGTTGCAGCCAAATCAGCAAACATCAAGGCTGCTGCACCTTTCGGTGCGCCTGTGCTAAAAGCGTGTAAGGTGCTCACAATACGTTCCTTCATTTCGGCAGCTGCCTTGTTGGTAAAGGTAATAGCAAGGATGTGTTTTAAATCATTGGGGCGTTTGTATTTTAATGCCAATGCTATGTATTCGCGCACCAAGGTGTAGGTTTTGCCTGAGCCAGCCGAAGATTTATAAACGGTAAAATTTTTGTTTTCCAAAATGCATTTATTAGTAAGTAATCAAAGTTATGATTTTGGTTTGGGAAAGAAAATTAAATTATTGCATTTCTCTTAAATCTACATTTAAAATCAGTGAATCTGTGGCAAAAAGTAATATGCCTATTTGATGTGCTGATGAGCGAATTAGCTGATTAGCTGATGTTAAATGCGACAATTTAATTAATTGAAGTACAATTTTTCTTTGCGCACTCAGCGCCTTCTTTGCGTGCTTTGCGGTAAAATCAAATTTGTGAATCTGTGGCAAAAAGTAATATGCCTATTTGATGTGCTGATGAGCGAATTAGCTGATTAGCTGATGTGAAATGCTAATTGAAGCACAATTTTTCTTTGCGCACTCAGCGCCTTCTTTGCATTCTTTGCGGTAAAATCAAATCTGCGAATCTGTTGCACTATTATCAAAACACTGAAATTAATTTATTTCAACTTTTTCCCTCGCACACTCTTAGGCTTACCATACTTGCTTCTTTGCGATTCACCTCTCGAAACTTTTTGATTGGTCTTTTGATTTTTTAAACTCTTTTCATGAAATGACGGTCCAACTTCAATCTTCTTAGGTAATTTTCCTAATGTATTGCGCATACGCACTTGAGGTACCTCTTCAGGAATTAACACAGTGGCAATAGTAAGCTCTTTAGGCAAATCTACTATAACAATTTTTTTATTCATCAATGCCTCAATCGCTTCAATGGCTTCAGCATCCTGAGGAGTAATAAATGTAATGGCTTGTCCTTTTTTATCAGCACGCCCTGTTCTTCCAATTCTATGCATATAGTTTTCACTAATAGCAGGAGCATCAAAATTAATCACATGACTTACCTCAGCAATATCAATACCTCTAGCCACTAAATCGCTTGCTATCAATAATCTATGTTTACCTTCTTTAAATAATTTTACCGCTTCAAAACGGTTCAATTGCGATTTCTTAGAATGGATTATGCCTACTTCATTCTCAAAATCTGTATTCATTAATTCAAATAATTGATCCGCTAAATTGATGGTGGAAACAAATACCAGCACCTTCCGCATCTCATCATTGCTTTGTAGCATCAATTTTAACATGTTTACTTTAGTATTAAAATTGGGCACTTCAAAAGCACTTTGTTCAATACTATCCAAAGGCGTTCCTGTGGGCGCTGCTTCTATTTTTATGGGATTATTAAAATGGCTATTGATAAACACCTCAACTTCTTCTGTTAGTGTTGCCGAAAACATGAGATTCTGACGTTTTACCATCATCAAATCCAATACACGACTTAGTTGAGGTCTAAAACCTAAATTCAACATTTCATCTACCTCATCAATCACCAATTTTTTTATCGATTTTAAATTCAACACACTGGTCAAAGCTAAATCTAGCAAGCGTCCTGGCGTGGCCACCAACACATCCATGCCATTTTTTACCAATTGCTTTTGTGTATTGATGTTAGTACCTCCATACACACCAATCACATCTACACTCATATATTTAGTGAGTAGTTTAACTTCTTCAACTACCTGCAACACCAACTCTCTGGTAGGCACAATAATTAAAATTTGTGGCGTTTTATCTTTACTAAATTTCCACTGCATTAAAGCGGGCAGCAAATAAGCCAAAGTTTTACCCGTTCCTGTTTGTGCAATGCCCACCACATCGCGGCCCGACATCATTACCGAAAAACCTTTTTCTTGTATGGTGGTTGGTATAGTATAACCCAAATCATCAAGCGCACGCTGTAAAAAGTTATTTAATTTTAAATCTTTGAAGGTTAGCGATTGCATGATAATAGGTTAAAATGGGTAATAGAGTAATTTAAAAAGGTAGGCGGGGAAATTAATAGACTAATTCGAAAACAAAGAATCTACAAATTCAACCTTATTGAACACTTGTAAATCTTCCATCTTTTCGCCTACACCAATATACTTTACAGGAATTTTAAATTCATCAGAAATACCAATCACCACACCACCTTTAGCAGTGCCATCTAATTTAGTTAAAGCTAATGCATTTACTTCGGTAGCCGCAGTAAATTGTCTGCATTGTTCTATTGCATTTTGACCGGTGGAGGCATCCAACACCAACAAAATTTCGTGAGGCGCATCAGGAATCACTTTTTGCATCACCTTTTTAATTTTGGTGAGCTCATTCATTAAATTTATTTTGTTGTGTAAACGGCCGGCGGTATCTACAATTACCACATCGGCATTGCGCGCTAAGCCAGCAGTAACTGCATCAAAAGCTACAGAGGCAGGATCTGCGCCCATGCCTTGATGTATTAAATCAACATCTACTCTTTTACTCCAAATCTCAATTTGGTCAACTGCAGCAGCTCTAAAAGTATCTGCAGCGCCCAATAATACTTTGTTTCCTGCCTTTTTTAATTGATAAGCTAATTTGCCAATGGTAGTTGTTTTACCAACCCCGTTTACGCCAACCACCATTATCACATAAGGTTTCTTGCCGCTAGGTATGGAGAATTCAACTGCATCTGTATTGTTGTTTTCGGCTAAAAGAGCCGCTATTTCTGCCTTTAAAATGGCATTCAAATCAGCGGTGTTTACGTATTTATCGCGTGCAACACGGGCTTCAATACGTTCTATAATTTTCAAGGTGGTGCTTACACCAACATCAGAGGTAATTAATATTTCTTCAAGGTTATCTAAAACCTCAGCATCAACCGTACTTTTACCAACAATTGCTTTAGTAATTTTAGAGAAGAAACTTTCCTTAGTCTTAGCCAAACCTTGGTCTAAACTTTCTTTTTTATCTTTTGAAAAAAAACTAAAAATACCCATAATCGGTTGATTGATGACCTTGTTAATGCTGATGTCTATAAACCCTTCAACTTGTGATTTGACGGCAGCGAATTACTAATTTAATGTAAATAAAAAAAGCTTCCTCCAAAAAGAAAGAAGCTTTTGTATTTAAAATATTTTCAAACTATTTAGTAAAAAAATCTTTAACGTGGTCGTTATGTACAATTTCTTCTTTGAAACTGTAAGATCCACTTTTAGGAGATTTTACCATTTTAATAACTTTAGTAAAGTTGTTTCCTTTTCCTGTTTTAAGTGTTGCCACTACCTTCTTAGCCATGGGTCAATATTGGTTTAGGGATGAATATTATTTAATTTCTTTATGAACAGTTTTCTTTTTAAGAATACGATTGTATTTCTTTAATTCTAAACGCTCAGGGGTATTTTTTTTATTTTTAGTAGTAATGTATCTACTTGTACCCGGCATACCGCTGGTTTTGTGCTCGGTGCACTCCATTATTACTTGTATTCTGCTGCCTTTTTTAGCCATGATTACTTAATCTTACTCGTTAATATTATTTTAAATAACCGTTTTTGTATACCTGATCAATACAAGCAGTAATGCCTTTTTTATTGATAGTACGCAATGCTGAAGTAGATACTTTTAAAGTAATCCATTCATTTTCTTCCGGTATAAAGAATTTCTTTACCTGCAAATTTGGTTTAAATAAACGCTTAGTTTTTCTGTTCGAAAAAGATACGCTATTTCCTACAATTGCCTTTTTTCCTGTTAAATCGCAAATTCTTGACATGATTTTTATCCTCTTTTTTGAAAATGGAGTGCAAATAACGATAAAATTTTACTTCAATCCAAATTTATTTTAAATAATTTGAAAATGTGCCAATGAAGCAATGTGTCAATGTGATGAGCTGATTAACGAATTAGCGGATTCCCTGATGACCGGCCTACCAAATTTACCTTGTGCAAATCTTTGCGGCATTTACGCATACTTTGCGCTATTTGCGGTTAATTTAATATGACAATGAAGCAATGTGCCAATTTTCCAATGCAAGATTTTTTGCTTTTGGGCAAATCCGCCTTTCCTCTTAAGCGGAAAGGCGGTCGGGCTGTGCGCGGTACACGGTACCTTGCTTCCATCCCTTTTGCGAATCTAATTTCTAATGCAAAATTAGAAAGTTAAAAGAAATATTTTTCCGAAGATGCTTACTTTTGACCTGCCGTGTTTTCAAAACCATTCAGGTTACTTCTTGTAAAACAAAAAATACGAGAGCTGCCACAATACCATTTTCAAATTCCGATACCAATCCTTATCAAACCAATAAATCCAGAATCCTTGGGAGCAAATTAAAATTCACGAATTGTCAAATTAATTCGTCTTCAATTTCACTATCAGCTAAATCAGCTCATTCGCTCATCAGCTAATCACAAAGATAAAATATCCACCATCCTTAACAACTGTGGATTCAAATCCTCAATATGTTTTACGGCTTGTGCAAAAGGCGTGTAGGCAATATCTCTGTTTATAATGCCAATCATCTCAGCCTTGCGGCCTGCCATTAAGGCTTCTACGGCTGCAAAACCCATTCTGCTGGCCAACACCCTGTCCATACAACTCGGACTACCACCGCGCTGCATATGTCCTAAAATAGACACACGAATATCATAAGTTTGACTAAATTTCTTTTTAATGATCTCAGCAATTTCAAAGGCCCCACCAGCCTCTTCGCCTTCGGCCACAATAATAATTTTTGAAGCTTTGTCTTTTCTACCACGCTCTAAGCGCTCCATCATCGTATTTACATCGCGTTTTGTTTCTGGAATTAAAATAGCTTCGGCTCCCACACCAATACCACTGCGCAAAGCAATCAAACCAGCATCGCGCCCCATTACCTCTACAATAAACAATCGATCGTGCGATTCGGCAGTATCTCTAATTTTATCGACAGCTTCAACCACGGTGTTAATTGCGGTATCATATCCTATGGTATAATCTGTTCCTATCAAATCATTATCAATAGTGCCAGGACAGCCAATGACAGGAAAGTTAAACATGTTTCCAAACTCTTCGGCTCCTTTAAAAGTTCCATCACCACCAATCACAATCAAACCCTCCACATCATGTTTTTTTAAATTGTAATAGGCTTCTTGCATACCTTCCTTTGTAACAAAACGCTTGCTGCGAGCTGTTTTTAACATGGTGCCACCTCGTTGCATGATATTACTTACCGATTT
>CAIKXD010000346.1 GCA_903831265.1 uncultured Bacteroidota bacterium | reverse complement strand
CTATTGAGTTAGTTAGTTCATTTTAATAATTATTTTAATTTACCTTCTGCTACGCAATCTTTAAAACAAAATCATATCGTATTACTACACATAAATGCATAAAAATCAACAATCGTTAACTATAATATTGCTTTGTCTGGTTTTTTTTAGTTGCAAAACTCAAAAAAAGACCATTTATTTTCAAGATAGTGCACAAATTCAGGGAGCTAACAATGCAAATTTTGAACCTAAAATAAAAATTAGTGATCTTTTGTCAATTACAGTTTTAGGTATAGAGCCAGATGCAGTAAGGCCTTTTAATATACCAAATTTAGGCTCGGCCGCTGTTGGTGGATATACCCAAGGTGCTCCAAGTTCTCCGGGTTATGTTGTTGATAACGAAGGCAATATTGATTTTCCAGTGATCGGGAAAATAAAAGTAGCTGGGTTAAATCGTAGTGAGGTAATTTCGCTAATAAAGTCAAAACTAGAGTTATACATACAAAACCCAACTGTACTATTAAAAATAGTAAATTACAAAATTACGGTTATTGGTGATGTTAAAAATCCAGGAACCTTTACCATACCTAATGAGCGAGTTACCATATTTGAAGCTATTGGTATTGCAGGTGATTTATTAATTACAGGAAAGCGCAATAATGTTAAAGTGATTCGTGATATAGATGGAGTTAAAAAAGAATTTATAGTTGATTTAACTTCTGCAAAAGTATTTGATTCGCAAGTGTATTATTTGCAACAAAACGATTTAATATACGTAGAGCCCAACAGGAGCAAGGTTAATTCATCTTTAATTAATTCATCTAATGTTGGTTTAATTCTCTCTGGAATTTCAGTACTACTAACAATTTTTGTACTGGTTAATAATTAATATGATGGAAACTGAAAATAAGATTAAACTGCACGAAAATGATCAAATTAACCTAAGAGATATTATAAATAAGTATCTCAGAAATTGGTGGTTGTTTGTTATAAGTATTGTATTTTTTCTTGTATTGGGATATGTTTATATTAGATATCAAACTCCACGTTACAGTGCAACAGCAAGAGTTCTAATTAGAGATGAAAAGAGTGGACAATCCACAATTAATCAGGAGTCAATTTTTCGTGATCTTGGAATTTTTGCTGGAGAAAAGAATATTGAGAATGAAATTGAGATTTTAAAATCGCGGAGCATAATGAGTTCCGTTGTAAAATCGCTCAAATTAAACATATCTTACTTTAGTTTTGGAAGGCCTATTTTGCATGAAAGATACAAGGATTCGCCTATTACAATAACATTATTAGAAAACGATACCCTCAAGTATGAAGATTATCAAGGCAGTTGGACTTTACAGCCAATTTCGGTTAAAGAATTTATACTTACAAAATCAAAAACCAAAGAAATCTTAGGCACTTTTAGTTTTGATAAAACGATAAAAGTTGATTGTGGCTATGTAGTTTTTTCGGCTACTAAATTTTTTAATGAACGAATATTAGATAAAGAATTTAAAGTTGAAATTATTAGCCTAGATGACGCAGTCAATTATCAACTATCAAATTTATCAGTTGTGCCTGTAAACAAAATGGGTAGTGTATTATCTATTGATTTAAAATGTTCTGTTCCTCAAAAAGGTATTGACATTATTAATGAGCTTATAGCAAGTCATAAAGCAGCCGAGCTTGAAGACAGAGCCATGGTAAGCAATAATACTGCAAGATTTATCTCAGAAAGAATTAATTTTATTTCACAGGAGTTAGGAGACGTTGAGAGCGAAGTAGAGCAATATAAAAGGTCAAATAAATTAACAGATATTTCATCAGAAGCAAATCTATATCTTCAAAGTGGAAGCGAAAGTGAGGGCAAAATAATTGAATTCAGTAGTCAACTTTCGTTAGTAAATTTAATGATTAGCGAACTTGATAAAACCAACGCTTCAAATATTTTGATTCCTTCAAACATGGGGCTTCAAGATGAAACAATTGCAAGTTTAATAGCTAATTACAATAAAACATCGTTAGAAATTAGTAGGATTAAAAAAAATGCGGGTATAAAAAATCCAATTGTTGAAAACTACGAAAAACAGCTGTTAGAATTAAAGAGCAGTATAATTGAGAGTTTATTAAACACAAAAAAAACTTTAGAAATCAGAATTAAAGATTTTCAAAAAGCTGAAGAATCAAATCAAAACCGAATTGCACAGGTGCCAAAATTTGAAAGAGAATTCAGAAATATTTACCGTCAGCAACAAATCAAGGAAACATTATATTTATTTCTTCTTCAAAAAAGAGAAGAAACAAATATTAGTATTTCTGGAAATGTTTCAAATAGTAAAATTATTGATGCTGGATTTAGCAGTGGCACTATGATTTGGCCAAATACTAAAGTAATTTTTATTATTGTTTTTCTTATTGGTTTTTTATTGCCTTTTGTTATTCTATTTATTAAGGATTTGATGGAATTTAGGGTTAGAGGTAAAATGGATATTGATAAGTTTGATATTCCTCAGTTGGGAGAGATTCCTTTGAATGAAACCACAAATTATTTTCTTACAAAAAATGATAAATCAATTTACTCAGAATACTTTAGGTTATTAAGAATTAATTTAAGCTTTTTAACAGATACAATTGAGAGTAAATCAAAGGTTATTGCCGTAACTTCTACGCTAAGTAAGGAGGGTAAAACTTATATTTCAATTAACCTTGCTTCGTCATTTGCGCTATCAGATAAAAAAACGTTACTTATTGGTTTAGACTTAAGACATCCCAAAATAGCCAATTATCTTAACGTTAATAATTCCGTAGGTTTTACCAATTATATTGTAGATAATTCAACAGATTTAAACAAGTACATCCTTAAGAAAGAGGATTCAAAACTAATGTATGATGTGCTGTTTTCGGGGCCAATACCGCCAAATCCGTCAGAGCTTTTGCTTCATGAGAAAGTAGCACAAGTATTTAAGTTTGCTAGAGAAAATTATGATTGTATAGTTGTTGATACCTCTCCTTTGGGGCTCGTTGGCGATAGCTTTATGCTTAATAAATATACTGATTGTACCATTTATGTAGTAAGAGTAAATTACCTTGAAAAAAGAATGCTTGAGTTTGTTAACGATATTCATAAGTCTAAGAAAATTAAAAATCTTGCTTTTTTATTAAACGGTGTTGATGTTTTAAACAAAAGCTACGGCTATGGTTACGGCTATGGTTATGGATACGGATATGGTGCACAAGAAGAAAAAGTGAGCAAGTTTGAAAAGATTACTGGGGCAATCAAAAGATTCTTTAAATTAAATAGCACAGCCAAAAAATAGCAGTATTTGAGAGTTAAACAAAAAAGAAACATTTAATAAATTTATTTATGATTCCTGTTACTAAGCCATTTTTGCCTCCAATTGAAGAATATCAAAAATTATTGACGAATATTTGGACTCGACAGTGGTTGACAAATAATGGGCCGCTTGTAAATGAGTTAGAACATAAGTTGAAAGATTATTTTGAGCTTGAAAATTTGCTCTATGTTTCAAACGGCACAATTGCTATACAATTAGCCATTAAGGCATTGAACTTAAGTGGTGAAATTATAACTACACCTTTTTCGTACGTTGCTACCACGAGCTGTATAGTATGGGAAAACTGTAAGCCAGTTTTTGTGGATATTGATCCTTTGACACTAAATATAGATCCCGAGCTTATAGAGGCTAAAATTACGAATCAAACAACAGCAATTTTAGCCACGCATGTTTTTGGTAATCCATGCGATATTGAAAGTATTGAGCGTATTGCCCAAAAGCATAATTTAAAGGTGATATATGATGCCGCACATTGTTTTGGAACAAAATATAAAAACAAGTCTGTTTTTGCCTATGGCGATATATCAACAACCTCTTTTCACGCCACAAAATTGTTTCATACCGTTGAGGGAGGAGCTGTTTTTACGGGCAGTAAAATATTACTTAAGCAACTTGAAATATTAAGAAACTTTGGACATAATGGACCCGAAAGTTTTGCTGGATTAGGAATAAATGGTAAAAACTCTGAGTTTCATGCTGCAATGGGTGTTTTAAATTTAAATTATATTCAAAGTATATTGGATCAAAGAAAGCTATTGAGCGAAAGGTATTCTAAGAATTTAGTTAATTTTTCATGCCAATATCAACTTATTACCAATGATACGCACTATAATTATTCCTACTTTCCTATAATTTTAGAATCAGAAGATCATCTTAAAAAAGTAATAAGTGTTTTAAACGCGAATAGAATTTTTCCGAGAAGGTATTTTTACCCTTCACTTAATTCATTGCCATATGTTAATGATACGGGTGATCTAAATAATTCTGATAGTATTTCTAAAAGGATTATATGTTTGCCTCTATACCATACGTTAAACATAGAAGACGTTGATTACATATGTATGATTTTAAAAAACATTGAGACTAGCTAATGACTTTTAATGTTGTAATCAAGAGTATAAAATGGAGCCTTCTCGATAGAGTTTTTTCGGCTGTTAGTCAATTTGCCATTGGGATTTTAATTGCAAGAGTTTTATTACCTCGAGATTATGGTTTAATTAGCATGTTGGCATTTTTTATGTCAATTTCTCAGCTGCTTATTGATGGCGGTTTTACCACTGCTATTATTCAAAAAAAAAACATTTCACAAACAGAGCAATCATCTGTTTTTTTTGTTAATCTAATTTTAGCAGTATTTATTTATTGTATTTTATATTTAACAGCGCCGTTCATATCTAATTTTTATAATGAACCTCAGCTGGTAAATATTATCAGGGTAATGGGGCTGCTGCTTATTTCATCCTCTCTTGGGCTCATACAAAATGCCTTGCTTACTAAATCTCTTGACTTTAAAAGTTTAACTAAAAT
>CAIKXD010000345.1 GCA_903831265.1 uncultured Bacteroidota bacterium | reverse complement strand
TATTTTGACAAATGGATACCAAGCTAACTTTAAAATTAAACGGAGATATAATTGAGCAAGCTAAAACCTATGCTAAAAAGAAAAATACGAGTCTATCAAAATTGATTGAATCCTATTTAGGTTTGTTGGTCGACCCTAATGAAAAACAAGAAGTAACACCATTGGTTAAAAGTTTATCTGGAGTAATTGATTTACCGAAAGACTTTGACAATAAAACAAACTACAGGAAACATGTCCTAAACAAGTACTCTAAATAGAAGCCAAATGGAAAAAGTATTTGTAGACACAGATGTATGTATAGACTTGTTATCGGGACGAAAGCCATTTAACAAGTCTGCAGAATTATTATTTTCACTAGCAGACACAAGAAAAATAAAGATATGTGTATCGTCACTTTCATTTTCAAATATTGACTATGTTTTGCTTTCACAATATTCGACAACCCATTCAAGACAGATAATTGCAAAATTCAAAACCTTGGTTCAAGTGTTATCAGTTGACAGCAAAACAATTGATTTAGCAATTGCTTCTGACTTTAAAGACTTTGAAGATGCAATACAATATTCTTGTGCTTTAGAACATAATTTGACAACTATTATCACGAGGAATTTAAAAGACTATAAAAAAGCTACTATAAAAGTTTTGACACCAGAAACATTTTTAACGAAACCATAACGCCTATGCCGTCTTCATATAGCAGCATTTATTGCGATAGCAGCTGGTTCAGCTAAAATTTGAAAGCACGTATTTCTTTTATAAATTTACAATAGGTTTGCAGTTTAGTGCTTTGGTACAGCGGCTATCGCTGGCATGAAAATAGGATGGACCTACCTTTAAGCGTTAAGATGCAAACTATTATGCTTGCAAAAAATACAATGCTAAAATAAGACAGCAGTGCACTAACTAAAAAAAGATTTCTCCTGAAAGACATTTTGTGCCTTTATCTCATAGCGCGTTTTGCGATAATTGCTCATAAGTATTTAATACCGATTACACTTTCAATTTAGTCCAATTACGTCATTACCTTATTGTAATAATTTCAAGTAGTATCGGTATAAACCATGGCATGATTATTTTTTTAGATGGGCTAAAAAATAAATGCAATTGGTATTACTTAAGAATTTTTATTATGCCGGTATCTAATACTATATTCAATTTATAGCAGCTCTATAGATAGACCTACGTAGAAGATTAAAAGCAATTTCTTTTAATTTGAATTCATTTCAGATAAAAGAGCATAAATTAATTAATTCTTTTTTTTTATCGGCAAAAAATGGGTATATTTGGACGATAAAAAAAGTTAAATTTAAATGAGAGTTTTATTAGCTTGTGAGGAGTCACAAGCTGTATGCAAAGAATTTAGGAGTTTAGGCCATGAAGCATTTTCTGCTGATTTGCTAGATTGTTCAGGAGATAATCCAGAATGGCATATAAAAGGCGATGTTTTGAAAATTATTGAAGAAGGGTGGGATTTAATGATAGCATTTCCACCATGCACTCATATTGCTTGTAGTGGTTCACGGCACTTTAAAAATAAAATTGAAGATGGTAGACAAGAGCAAGGGATTGAATTTTTTATGAAAATGGTTAATGCTCCGATAGAAAAAATCGCAATTGAGAATCCAATTGGAATAATGAGCACTAGATATAGAAAACCTGACCAGATAATTCATCCTTATTACTTTGGCGATTCATACTCGAAGTCAACATGTTTATGGTTGAAAAATTTAAAACCATTAAAACATATTAAAGAATCTCCTTTGTTTCCGGAAGAGGTAACACATGTTGATAAGGGAGAATTTGTAACCTTCTCAAGTGGAAAAAAAATGGCTAAATGGTATAATGAAGCTTCAGGGAATGGTCATAAACGTAGTAAAACATTTTCAGGAATAGCTAAAGCAATGGCAAAACAATGGGGATAAGTGAAAAAAATAAAAATGCGATTGAAAGATTAATTGGAGAAGACTTTACTCCTGATCCAGTTTCTCTGTTAGAGTCTACAAGAAATTTAGGCTATTCAATTGAAGAAGCTATTTCAGATTTAATAGATAATTCTATTACAGCCAAGGCTAAAAATATCACCTATGAATTTCATTGGAATGATGGAAAACCATTTTTTATATTGAAAGATGATGGGAAAGGAATGGCATATGAAAACAATGAATTGATTGATAGCTTTAAATTAGGAGCAAACAAAGAAAAAGAAAGAGACCCTAAGGATTTGGGACGGTTTGGATTTGGAATGAAAACAGCTTCATTAAGCCAATCTAGGGCATTAACGGTCATAACTAAGAAAAAAGGTAATTCAATAATTGCAAGATCACTTGATTTAAATTTCATTGCTGAGTTAAATGAAGGCTGGAGACTAAAATTGGTAAATGAAGTGAAAATTCAGAGTGAAATATTATTTTTAAATGAACAAGAAAGTGGTACAATTATTAGATGGGATGATTGGGATAGAGCACCTAAATCAAATGACGATTTCACTTCGTTAATATCGGGAATAAATAACTACATAAGCGTCTGCTTCCATAGGTTTATTGAAAAAGGAATTAAAATC
>CAIKXD010000344.1 GCA_903831265.1 uncultured Bacteroidota bacterium | reverse complement strand
GATATGCTGAAATTTCTAATTTAGATTTATCATTATAGCTCCAAAATTCATCAAATTTTATATTATTTGTAATTAGTTTTATTTCAGCAGTTAATTTTTCAACATCAATTTCTTTATATTTTTCAAATATCTCTTTATCTTTTTTGCCACTTAAAACAACATTTTCGATTTGCATTCTCTTTTGCTTATCTTCAAATTGTTTAGTTCCAAAGTTTGCAGAACTTTTATAAGCTGAATCAATTAATGATTTTATTTCATCTTCATTAAAATCTTTTTCACAAAAAGACATTAAATAACGCTCACAAATCATTTTAGATACACCAAAATCATTAAAGGCAATAGCTAACTTGAATAGACTTGAATTCCTTGCTGAGCTATCAAATTTCTTTTTAAACCATGTTATTAATCTATTGGCTATTTCATCATTATCAATTAAAGGAATATTAGTTATTGAGCCTAAATTTACTACCTCAATAGCTTTATCAGGATAAGCTGGTATAAATAGTTTACTTTCTAAATTAATGTAAATATCGGGATCATAACTTTCAAAGCAAAGCCTACTAATATCTTTACCACTATCATCAATATCAGGATAAATTTCTTTTATTTGTTTAAATATGCTTTTATAATCTTCATCACTTTGAATGATAGGTATTCTAATTAATGCTTTTAAACCATTTCCACTTGGACTAATCCAACAAGCAAAAATTAAAGGATTAGATTTTAGTTTTTCTTTATATTCTAATAAATTATCTAACTTATCAAAATCTAATATAGCAAGTCCAGAGCCTTGTTTTAAAGCATCTTTTTTCCTAGTTGTAAATGTTCCACAAAAAGTAACAGCGGATAAAGAACCTTTTATTAAAACTTTTTTATCAGGATCTATTTCAGCTCTTAAGTCTTTTATTATTTTTTCATGCTTGCCATTTTGAATCCTATCTAAATAATAGGTGGCATCTTTAGGTCTTAAATCGGGACTTACTGATTTTTTGTTAGCGAAATAGTTTACTTTCATAGTTTATATTAATGCAAAAACCTTCAAACTTTGAGGTGGTAGGCTCTCAGAATGAAGGTTTTTAAGTAATGTTTTTACAGTTGCTACCACACAACATTTGCAAATATACAATTAAATTCAATACAAATTACAAAGTACGAAAAATATTTTTTTGTACTCATTTGTACTACTTTGCGTTGCGGTTTAAAGCCAATGAAATTAGGCAATTAACTAAAATAGTACGATAAAACGATAAATTTTCTATTTTTATTCTCAAAACTTTTTTACTGTGTGTCGCACATCATACATTTACACACACACATAATATATTTCATGTAGTAGTAGTATAGGGAGTTTTTATCGTACTTGCGTACTTTCAGTTGCGCAACCCCTTTGATTAAAATGAATGTTATTGATTATCAAGCAGTTACAAATTATTTTCATTTATTTTCAGTTCTGGACCATAATATATTTTTTTATTCAAATTATTGTATATACATTTGTGAACGGAATTATTAATAACTTAAAAACTAAAAACATGAAAAATAAAGTAATTATTAAAACAAAAAGCAACTACAGAAACCTTAATGGCACTATTCAAAAAATATTTGAAATAGTAGGTACAAGAGTTACGTGTTTAATTGAAATTGATTATAGATTAATGCAAGTCGATTTTAATATTAATGAAGTAAAATTTATATAAATGACACACATATCAGTACGCTTTCCGACAACCGAAGATAAAAATTATATTATGAGTAAGTTCAAAAGGATAGCAAAGAAAAACAAAACAACAGCAAATAAATTAATTATTAACTTTATAAAAACATACAAATGATCCATCTACTAATCGAACTAACATTAATAATCGGAGTTTTATCAATCACTAAAACAATATACAAAGAATGGAAATACAAACAATAATCAAAGCCCAGTGGTGGGACAATTTTAATTTTGAACTTTATATTAACTATTTAAAAGCAAAACATGAAAGAGCAACATCAGGAATTTAAAAGCGCAAATGTAACCACGAAGTTACGCAAGCTGCAGAGCATTGAAGATAAACTAATCGAAGATAAGTTAGGTAGTGAATGCCTACTCTTTACCGAATGGATGCATAACACACATGATCTACTTGGAACGCAACCGCCAAAGAATGCACAATATGAAGCATTAAAAGCTAATGAAATTCAGCATAAATTGGATGAGGTAATAAATTACATTATGCAAGGCTTTCTAATTAAGGATGCCATTAGATTAGCCGGCTACTATGATACTTCATTTTATAGAATGCTAAATGATGAACAAGCTATGCAGTTACAAAGTGCTAAGAGAAAGTATAACGATAATAAACATTAACAACTAAAAAACAAATAAAAAATGGAAAACAAAAACAAAAACTACGAAAGTAAGAACAATGCAGGCGCAATCTTTAAAAATAACAAAACAAAAGAAACCCAGCCTGATTATCGAGGTAAGGTTAAAGTAAACAATATAGAGATGGAAGTATCTTTATGGGTAAAAGTAAGTGAAAGCGGCACAAAGTATTTCAGCGCATCTTTTCAGGAACCATTTGTTAAACCTACAACTACTGAGCCGAATGTTAAAATAAATAATATTATTGACGATAGTGGATTACCTTTTTAGCTAACGTTTTGCGGCTTTGTGTCTGTTTGCCCCTTACACAATGCTTCAATTTAACGACAAACTTAATGGGGCAAATAGCATAAAACCGCTGTTATAAGCTGGCTGCGGTTATTTACCGAAAAACTCAAATCGAAGCACTAAACAAAAAGAATTAAAAAAAAGGAAGGGATGGAAATAAATAAAATATACAACGAAAATTGCCTTGAAACAATGGCTAAAATGCCCGATAATTTCATTGACTTGACGGTTACTTCGCCACCTTATGATGATGTTAGAATGTATAAAGGATTTACATTACCAATAGAAGATATTGCTAAAGAACTTTATCGAACTACAAAGGAAGGCGGTATAGTTGTTTGGGTAGTAAATGACAAAACTGTAAACTATTGCGAAACATTAACGAGTTTTAAAACTGCAATTTTATTTGTAGAAAAAGCAGGATTTAATTTGCACGACACAATGATTTATAAAAGACAAGCTGCGTTCCCTGATGTTGTTAGATATTATCAAGAGTTTGAGTATATGTTTGTTTTTAGTAAAGGAAAACCTAAAACTATAAATTTACTAAGGCAAAACAAAAGCGAAAGCACAATAAAAAGAAATAATAGTGGATTACATAATTCAAGAAACGAAAGACAACAAAACGGAGAAATAAAGAAAGGAAATATAAAAAGTGTTGAAAGAGTAAATAATTCTAAATTAGACGATACAAGAGTAAAGAGTAATATTTGGGAAATAGGAACAGGTAGTCAAAAAAGCACTAAAGATAAAATAGCATTTCAGCACCCGGCAATATTTCCAGAACAATTAGCAAATGACCACATAATTAGTTGGAGCAACGAAAATGATTTGGTTTATGATTGCTTTATGGGGAGTGGAACAACAGCTAAAATGGCAATTTTGAATAACAGAAAATACATTGGTAGTGAAATTTCAGAAGAATATTGTAAGATTATCGAAACTCGTATTAAAGAGTGCGGTGGGCTTTTTTTTAATTCTTTTCAAACTGGATTGTCAAACGAAGCAGGAACGTAGCAGCTTGCTTATAACTACTTGCTACAAGCCATAAATGTAACTCAAAAAATATGCAACTAACTAAAAGTAAGACAATTAGATTTTCAGAAACTCAAATGAATAGTTTGAGCAAATTAGAAAACTACGGTGTAAATGTTAATCAGTTTATCCGTTTGGCAGTAAAAGAAAAACTACAAAAAGACTGGAAATCTATTAAAGAAAAAAAAGAAAAAATAATTTTACCATTCTAAAATAAATTATTACATTTGTAAACGCTAAGTTTGAGTTGAGGGACTTAAACATCTAATTAGCATAACTTTATAAAACGGCTGCCCTCTATCCCTCATAGTTGGCAGCTTTTTTTTTAAACAAAATGAAAACAATAGAAAAATTTACCAAAGAAATGGTTGAGGGTTTTATACTCGGCAATCAAGCCAGTTATGAACGTGGCGATGTAATAGATCCACAAAAAGAATTAACCTTTATTGTAACCGATAGCGGCAATAAGTTCCATATTAAAGCCATTTGGATTAAAGGAGTTACACGCTATCCACTAAGCAATCCTATGACTGATAAAGATGATGTTCACCACTTCAACGATTACTATTTCTCAATCAGTAGAACGGACAGTATTATTAAAGCCAGTGACGAAATACACGAAGCACTTGATTATGTAAACTTAAACCAATTTTTAAATTATTAATTATGAAGACAACAATCAACACAAAATTATTAGAGTTTCAAAAGAAAATCGGAATAATAAAAAAGGAT
>CAIKXD010000343.1 GCA_903831265.1 uncultured Bacteroidota bacterium | reverse complement strand
TACTGTATTAATTTTTTTGTATTATTGTATTTATATTTATTCGTTAAACATTATTTTATTACATTTTAAATTAATATATAATACGTTATAATTAAATCACAGCTGCTATCACAAAACAACGACAATGCGCCTTTCATTAAATAAAATTAATATAAGCTATGAAAAAACTTTTATCACTTTTTTTATTCGTTCAATTATTTTGGATCAACTTGGTTCAGGCTCAAACTACCTCCATTGCGCAATTTTGGAATAATCAATTATTAAAATCAATAAGAAAAGATTTTGCACGACCACCTGTGCATGCCCGTAATTTATATCACCTATCTATAGCAATGCACGATGCTTGGGCGGTTTATAGTGCATCAGCCGAGACTTATTTATTAGGTAAAAATGTAAATGGTTTTACAGCTGCTTTTTTAGGAGTACCCGCTCCAAATGATATTACTGCTGCACGAAATAAGGCCATAAGCTACGCAGGCTATCGTTTAATTAAACACCGCTTTGCTTTGGCACCGGGTTATGCCTTAATTATGGCTAATATAAACAACAAAATGGACTCATTGGGCTATGACATTAACTACACAGCAATTGATTATACCAATGGTAATCCTGCAGCGTTAGGCAATTATATTGCCAATAGAATTATAACATATGGCTACACTGATGGGTCTAATGAAATTAATAATTATGCTTATCAATATTACCAACCTGTTAATCCTAAAATCCTGGTAGAACAGCCCGGTAATCCAAGTATGATAGACCCAAACCGTTGGCAAGCTATTAGTTTGTCGGTAGCTATAGATCAAGCTGGAAATTTATTAACTTCTGACCCTCCGCATTTAGGACCCGAATGGGGCAATGTAAAGCCATTTTCGATGACCAACAATGATGTAACCATGCATACAAGAGATGGCAATATCTATAAAGTGTATCATGACCAGGGAGACCCTGCTTATATGGACACTATCAATGGTGGTGGTTTAGAAGATTTTTACAGATGGAATTTTAGTTTGGTATCGGTTTGGCAATCGCACTTAGATACTACCGATGGCGTAATGTGGGATATTTCTCCAGCCAGTCAGGGCAATGTTTCTACCCTGCCAAACACCTGGGCCGATTTTCAAAATTTTTATGATTATACTAATGGAGGCGATCCTGGTAGTGGCCGTGGTTTAAATCCAGTTACCAATCAACCTTATACACCACAAATAGTTAAGCGTGGCGACTATGCAAGAGTACTGGCAGAATTTTGGGCCGATGGTTTAGATTCTGAAACCCCGCCCGGGCATTGGTTTGAAATATATAATCATGTGAGTGATGATCCCTTATTTGAAAAAAAATGGGCTGGTCAAGGACCTTTACTGGATGATTTAGAGTATGATGTTAAAGCTTATTTAACACTAGGAGGTTCCATGCATGATGCAGCCATAAGCGCATGGAGTCACAAAGGATGGTATGATTATGTTAGACCTGTTTCGGCCCTTAGATATATGGCAGACCATGGTCAAAGCTCAGATAGTTTATTGCCTAACTACAGTAAAAAAGGAATCCCTTTAGTGCCCGGTTTTATTGAACTGGTGATGGCAGGTGATTCGCTGGCTGGAGCCAATAATGAGCATGTTGGAAAAATTAAATTATACACGTGGAAAGGCCCCTCTTACATTTCAAATCCTTTAACTGACATGAGCGGTGTGGGTTGGATTTTAGCAGAAAACTGGTGGCCTTATCAAAGACCTACCTTTGTTACCCCACCATTTGCAGGTTACATTTCGGGACATTCCACTTTTTCGCGCACAGCGGCAGAGGTCATGACCGCTATTACAGGAAATGAATTTTTTCCGGGAGGGATGAGTAATTTTGTGGCAGAACAAAACGAATTTTTAAAATTTGAAGAAGGGCCAAGTCAAACCATTGTATTACAATGGGCAACTTACAGAGATGCCAGCGACCAGTGCAGCTTGTCGCGCATTTGGGGTGGAATTCATCCTCCAATGGATGATATTGCAGGTAGAAAAATAGGAATTGAATTAGGCGCTGAGGCTTTTAGTTTAGCTAACAATTTATTCTCATCTCAAAAACCAAGTGTGTTATCGTTAACCCCAAGTATAAATGTGGTAAGCACTGCCAATATTGGCGACACTATTACATTAACTGTTACTTATAGTGAGTTGATGGATACTACCATCAATGCGGTAACTACCTTTTTAAACACCTATCATCCCCTTATCAATTCATTAAGTCTGATCAATTCGGGATGGGAAAATCAATTCACTTATAAATTATCTTATCTGATATCCGCTTACAGCGAGACAATGAACAATATTACCGTTCAAATAAAAGATGCTAAAAACCTAGCAGGTAAAATTCAAAATCCTTATATAAGCTTACAACCCTTCCGTATTGATAAAAACAATCCTTTGGTGAGTTTATGCGCAGTGAATAACATTTTAATTAACGACAGTGCAGTTTCAAACAATTTGGTTATCGATATCAAATATAATGAGTATTGTGACACGATAAGTTCGCCTTCTATTCAATTTATAAGTGCTTTTGGCATAGACAGTACACTTGCATTAAACACATTGCAAAGTATGTGGTTAAATGATACAATTTACCGTGCTGTTTATGATGTTAGTGATAATAATGAATTTATAGACAGTATAGGTGTTATTATAAATTATGCCAGCGATTTAGCAAGCAATGCGCAAATCATTTTTAATGATGGTAACTTATTTAAAATTGACACTAAAAATCCAAATGTTTTAAGTGTAACAGTTACAGATAATATACTTACTATTAATGATATTGGAAGTCAGGCTGTAATACTAAACCTTAGTTTTGACAAAGCCATGAATACTGGTATTATTCCATCAATAAACTTTACAACAGCAGGATTGATAGGTAGTGTTTTAACAATAAATTCAAGTAATACTTTTTGGATAGATAGTTTGACCTGCCAACTTAGTTTTAACCTACAGAATGTAATAAATGAAAGCTATGAAATTGGAATTATTATTAATAACCTTAAAGATCTTTCGGGCAACAGTCCATCTACGGTACAAATTGACTCTTTATTTAGCATAGATACAAAACGCCCTAGCTTAACAAATGTTACCTCATCTGCTTCAATAATAGCCGATGCAAACGTTGGCGCTGCTGGCTATTATGTAGATATCAATTATAGTGAAAAGATGAACACCGCTCAATTACCTGTTGTGGAATTGTACGACAATGGTATGTTATTAGCCGATGTTACCTATGCCATTTTTAACAGTAATTGGTTAAATGATACCACCTTTCATGCACTATTTAATGTGCTTGATAACAATATTGAAATTGACAACTTAATGTTACAAATCAATTTTGGACAAGATGTTTTGGGTAATTCACAGAATATTATTAATGAAATTGATTGGATTAGCATAGATACTAAAAACCCTGGCATTGCCGTTTTAAGTGCTAATACCTATTTGGTAAATGCTACTAACACAAATTTTCAATTAATTGCTGTTTTTGATGAAGTAATTGATACTGCCACTATACCTTTATTTGATTTTGCAGCCACACAAAATGTATCAAGCTTTTTAAGTGTAAATACTGCATCATCTTTATGGTTAAACTCATTTACATACATGGCAGTGTACAACCTACAGAACATTACCTTTAATGAACTCGAAGTTGATGTTGAAATTCAAGAAGTATACGACCTAGCAGGCAACCCTATTGTTACTTTAACTTTTGACAACTATTTTGGAATTGACCATAACCCACTGGCAGCAAAAGATATAAACTCAAACAATAAAACTTATATTTATCCAAATCCTATAGAAAGCAAAGGATTATTGAACTTGGTTTCTGAGAGCAACGATGAAATTATCACACACCTTTCGATATTTAGTAGCGATGGCAAATTGGTTTTTAACGAATCTTTAAATGCCGGCAACAATGGATTACAAAGTATTACTATTCCAGACCTAAACAGCGGTGTTTATTTTATGATAGGCCATACCAATCAATCACAGCAAGAGTGGAAATTATTAATTAAGAAATAGTTTATTTATGAAAACATTTTTCTCATTTATTTTTTTGATTTTAATAAAATCGACCTCTGCTCAAATATTGGTCAATGTTGCAGGATCTCAAAATATTTTGCATACCGATGTAAGCTTCGATGAAGGTGGTGTAGGTGTAAGTTTTTATGATTTTGACAATGATGGATGGGATGACCTTACTTTTATTAAGCAAAATGATAGTTTGGTGTTGTATAAAAATAACCAGGGAACATTTACGCTATTACCAGCAAGTATTGCCACTCCGGGTGAGCCTAAGCATGTGGTGTGGGTTGATTATGACAATGATGGGTTTAATGATTTGTTAATCACCTTTACAGGTGCACCCTGTAGATTGTATCACAATGATGGCAACTTTAATTTTAATGATGTAACCCTTCAAAGTGGTTTATCACTTCTGGCAGGGCCCACGAATGGTGCATCCTTTGGCGATATGAACAACGATGGGCTTTTAGATCTTTATCTTTGCAGATATGCCATCACAGGCAATAACAATAATCCTGATGATCTTAATGCCTTGTATAAAAACAATGGGAATGGAACATTTACCAACATCGCCCTGCAGGCAGGTGTAAGCGATAGTATTAAACCTTCATTTCAGGCGGTGTGGTTAGATTATGATAAAGATGGCTGGACAGACCTTTACGTTATTAATGACTTTGCATACAACCTAAATTCTTTATATAAAAACAATGGAAATGAAACATTTACCAATGTTACTGCTCCGAGTGGCACAGCTAATCCCGGATCAAATCCCATGAGCAATAGTGTAGCCGATTTTGACAATGATGGAGATCTAGATATTTTTATAACCGGCAGGGGAATAGATGTTTGTAAACTTTATATCAACAATAACAATGGTACCTTTACAGAATCGGCACAAGCATATAACGTAGCGCTTGCAGAATTTTTCTGGGGTGCTGCATGGGTAGATTTGGACAATGATACCTTTCAGGATTTATTTATTGTTTCAGACAATAATACCTTGCAGCCTGGAAATTATGAGTTATTGAGTAATCAAGCTACAAACTTTATCAATTCAAATCAAAATATACAAGGTTACACAACGAGCTCTGCAAGGTCAGTGGCAAAAGGAGATTATAACAATGATGGGCGCGAAGACATTGTGGTATCCAACAGAGCTCCAGACAATTCATACTTATGGCGCAATTATGGGACCTTCGGAAATTTTTATATCAAGATTACACTAACGGGAACAGTATCTAACCGCATGGCAATTGGCTCGTGGATAAAAATGTACATTGATGGTGAATGTTATACAAAATACACCCTTTGTGGTGAAAATTTTATGGGTCAAAATTCGCAACACATCATTTTTGGCATTGGCAATAATAATATGGCTGATTCAATTATTGTAATTTACCCTAGTGGAATAACTGACCACTATTACAATGTGCTCAGAAACACGATTAACAGCTATACAGAAGGTGAAACAAGCTCGAATACCATTTCCTACAATTCGAGTTTAACTCTTTGCAATGGCGATTCTATTGTGCTGGATGCAGGCATTTACAGCTCCTATTTATGGAGTAATGGCGGCACCACAAGGTACATTACTGTAACCTCAAGCGGCACCTATTGGGTTGATGTAACTAATCAACAAGGAGCATTGATAGCAAGTGATACAATCGGAATCAACGTTTTAAGTAACCCTCAAATTAGTATTAATGCAGAAAATATAAGTTGTGCCGGACAAAATAATGGAAGTATACTACTTGAAATAGTGAATCAGACTAATGACTATACTATTGTTTGGAATCAAGGTTTGCAAGGCGATTCTTTGTTTAACCTTTCGGCTGGCAATTATACCTTTGAGTATAATGACATTTATGGTTGTTATTACACCGACTCGATTGATATTTTAAGTCCTTATGCGTTGCTTGTAACATCGCAAATAACACCTTATTCAGCTAGTGGCATGGGTGAAATTTACAGTATTATAAACGGAGGCACACCTCCTTATCAGATTTATTTAGATGGTGATTTACAGGGCGCTTTAATAGATAGTTTACTTCCAGGTATTTATAATTATCAGGTTTTTGATGCCAATGGTTGTAGCCTTTCAAATACTATAGAAATAATAGATAATACAAGTGTTGGATTGACCTTTAAAAATATTGCAACATATCAATTTGAAAATCCAATGTATGGTAACATTTTACACTTTTATAATGCTAGCTCAATAGATGAAATAAGTGTTTACAATGCGCTGGGGCAATTGCTTCCTTCACAATTTGAAAATAATATTTTATTTATTCATGATGATTACAAAGGTGTGATTTTTTTGAAAATTATTTCTCAGAATAAAGAAAATCATTTTAAAGTATTAAAGCTTTAGCAAGTAAATCTTAAGCCAATAAATTCATGCAATGTAGTGATGATTTTACTTTAAATATTTACAGCTTGTTTGACGCGCAATTCAAAAAAACAGTTCAAAACTTTATTTTTTTGAAAGCCCTAATATCAGTTACTTTGCAGCCATCAAAATAGCTGCAGTAATGGAAAAAAAGATTTCCTTTCTAATTAAATTTACCATACTTACTTTAGGTTTACTTTATATATTAATTGCTGCAGGCAGCATTGTTCGTTCTACAGGAAGTGGCATGGGCTGCCCCGACTGGCCAAAATGTTTTGGTTATTTAATTCCACCAACAGATGTAAGCACTTTAACCTATACCAAAGGAAGAGCTTTTGAAAAAGGACAAATGGTAATTGCAAATGATACTTTATGGGTAGCTACAAGCAGCATAATGGCAGGCTCTAACATTGATAGAAGCGTTTGGATAAAATATCCAAAACATGATTACTCTACCTTTAACGCTACACACACCTGGATTGAATATATTAACAGATTAATTGGCGCACTTACAGGATTATTTGTTTTAGGTATGTTTTTGCTTTCGCTTGGTTTAAAAAACAAGAAAATTATATTTGCTTCATTAGTAGTGTTGTTGTTTACTGGTTTTCAAGCTTGGCTTGGCGCAAAGGTAGTGGCAAGCAATTTAGCACCCTTAAAAATAACTACACACATGGCTATGGCCTTTGTAATTTTATTGTTGGTGATCTATATTTTATTTTCGTTAAAAAGTATTAAAATTAAAGCCGCTGTTTTACAAGATAATTTTATTAAAAAAGCAGCCCTTGCCTTGTTTGTGTTTACTTTTTTACAAATAATAGTTGGCACGCAAGTTAGACAGGAAATTGACAAGTTTTCTCATGCACTTTCTCCGCAACCCCGACAAACATGGGTGGATGGCTTAGGTGTGCTTTTTATGGGGCATAAAAACATGGCACTTATTTTAACTATTGCCACTTTTTGGCTCTTGCACAAAATGAAAATAGCAGGTTTTAATATTGCCTTTCCTTTAAATGCATTATTAGGTATAACCTTAATGGAGTTTTGTGTTGGCTTAGGTTTAAATTTTTTAGGATTGCCCTGGTTTTTACAGCCTGCACATTTGGTATTAGCTGGTATGATTTTAAGTATTCAGTTTTATTTGGTGATGATGTTAAAAGCTAACGATAAAAGTTGATTGTATAAAAATACTCCCTGCAAATAACCTAAATATTTGTGTGCTTATTTGTTTTTTTCGGAAGAATAAGATTTAATTAATTTATTAATCACTGTTTACATTCTAATTGACATTTGTTTCCAGCTCAATTTGCTATTATGTTAGGTGGTTCTAATTATTATTAGTGCTGGCAAAACTTACTTTTTTGTGAAAAAAAGTAAGCAAAAAATCAGTGGGATCGATAAAACAAGGCAATTGGCATCAAAGCATTAGTGCGCTTAGATGCCACCGCAGCTCATTGTTCGCATTTGTTAAATACGCTGCTACATGTATTAGCTTTACATTCCATGCTCTACAATGACTGCTATTGCTGCGTTTTACCGAC
>CAIKXD010000342.1 GCA_903831265.1 uncultured Bacteroidota bacterium | reverse complement strand
GCATCTATTTGTCAAAATATTTGTACGTGAAAATATAATAAGTTTATACGTAAATTTTAAATTTAATTTCACAAGCCTTTTGCGGATAACGGTGCGCGGCAAAAGGAAGTTGGCGATTTTGAAGCACTAACTTTCTTTTGAAAACCACATTTTAAATGTAAAATAAATTTTCATTAGAAGTACAATGCAGCCAATTTTTTGTAGCTGCTGTTAGCGGTTCGGGCTCTTACCCTTGAGCTCCACTTCACATTCTTGAGGAGTCAATATTTGTGCAGTCTTAAATGGGTTAAGTTCAAGCAAGTCTTTATCCCCTGTTATTAAATAGTCCGCCTTAGAAAAATCAATTAAGTCCAGTAAAAAATTGTCTTTCAAATCTCTATTAATAAAATGCTTTGGTCGTATGTCAACATTTTCAGAAATTGTCTCTAAAAGTTCGATGAGTTCTTTTACGCTTTCTTTAGGAAAATACTTTTTCAGTTTTTCTCGTCCTGTAACAAGTTTAATTTCTGTGAGCAATTGTTCAGTTGTAACAATGATTATATGACCGTCAGATATGTAATTCTTTACATAAGATAATCTTTTGCCAATTAGAAAACTAATCCAAACATCGTGTCAAAAATTACTCTAATGCTTGCGTTTGTCATAAATTCCTTTTCTAACAAACTCTACTTCCTCCGATATTGTTTTCAAGTCTAATTTTGGTGCTTTAAAATTTTTTAAAAGACTTGTCAATTTTGTATCAATCGCTTCTCGCTCCAATTCCTTGCTCAATTTCAACTTCTGTTGTCTAGGCAATTGTTTTACCATTGAAAGTATTTGCTCAAAAGTTATGTCTATTTGTAATGCGGTTTTCATTGTCATAAAATTTTAAACCTCTAAATTAAATAAAAAGTTGAATCCGAATATTTTTTTGGAGCCTGACCGCTAACTGCCGGCTTGGCATCTATTTGTCAAAATATTTGTACGTGAAAATATAATAAGTTTATACGTAAATTTTAAATTTAATTTCACAAGCCTTTTGCGGATAACGGTGCGCGGAAAAAGGAAGTTGGCGATTTTGAAGCACTAACTTTCTTTTGAAAACCACATTTTAAATGTAAAATAAATTTTCATTAGAAGTACAATGCAGCCAATTTTTTGTAGCTGCTGTTATTTGCTGTAGCTTTTCGAATCCTTCATCTGTTACTACCGGAGTGATTGTCAGAGTATTCGATTAATTAAATTTCCTATCTGATTTTTTTTGCGGCATTATGTATTCTAAGAATAGTAATGAAATTTTTATGCTGTCTGTAAAAAATTCTATAATTGCCTTCGATTAATTCTCTGATTTCAGGGTTATTCTTTTCTGGAACAATTCGTCCTGAGTCAGGAAACAAAACTAATTGGTCAACACGTTGGATTAGTCTATTTATAAATCTCGCTGCATAGAATTTTGAGTCCAAAGAAATAAAATCATTGATCGCTTTGAGGTCTTTCAAGGATTTGGTTGTCCATTTTATTTGTTCCATTTAGCAACCATCTTTTTTACCTTGTCATGGCTAACTGTCTTTCCTAACTTGGCGTCTTCAAGAGCTTCGTCTATCTTTTCAATTACCATAAGTCGTTCGAGAAACTCGTCCAAGTCAAACTTTTGGGGAAGTTCATTTAAGGTTTGTATAACTGTTGATTTTTTCATAATGTAAAAGTAATTATTTCAGATGTCTTGTCAAAATTAACAGAATGATTTTAGTTTTCCTTGTGCTATTGCAAATAACTGCTGGCTAAGAACAAATTTGCAAGGTCATAGTTAATTTATAAATTTAGCTTGGCTGCTACTCAGCAAGGCAATAAGCTTGCAGTGGCTATTCCGCAGTCATCCTAAGCATACAAATCGACAATAAAGGTATCCCCTACTTCAAACTCACCCTCGGATCAAGCACTCCATAAATAATATCTACCAAAATATTAATAATTACAAAAGCCAAAGATATCACTAACACACCTCCCATCCTTCGCTCTGCTCAGGATGACAAAAAAACTACTTCAAACTCACCCTCGGATCAAGCACTCCATAAATAATATCTACCAAAATATTGATAATCACAAATGCCAGGGAAATAACCAACACACCTCCCATTACCACCGGGAAATCGTAGTTTTCGAGGGCATCTACAATTTCTTTGCCGAGGCCTTTCCAACCAAAAATATATTCGATAAACACAGCACCAGCCAGCAAACCTGCAAACCAACCACTAACTGCAGTTACCACAGGATTCATGGCATTGCGCAAGGCATGGTTAATGAGCACTGCTCTGTTACTTAATCCTTTTGCGCGTGCAGTTCTTATAAAATCCTGCGAAAGCACATCTAAAAATGAGCTTCGCGCCAATTGTACCACCACCGATAAGGGTCTTATGCCAAGTGTAAACGCGGGTAAAATAATATTTTTTAATTGCATGGTGCTACCTTCGCCAAAATCATCAATAGTGTATAAACTGCCTGTCATGTTAAGGCCTGTGTAGGGTCCCCAAACAAAACCAAAAAGCCAA
Source organism: uncultured Bacteroidota bacterium (assembly GCA_903831265.1). Taxonomy (GTDB): domain Bacteria; phylum Bacteroidota; class Bacteroidia; order UBA4408; family UBA4408; genus CAIKXD01. Next base: position 657 of record CAIKXD010000342.1, on the reverse strand, counting down.
GCAACAATTACAGCCATAAAAAAGGAGGGTCCGGCCATGCCAAAAACGGTAAACACTAAAAAAAAATTATCAATCCAAGTGCCTTTGCGGGAAGCAATGTAGCCGCCAATTATAACGCCAACAACAGTTGCAAAAAGCATACTCACGAGCGCCAATAAAGCAGTTTGAGGCAAGGCCACTGAAATAATTTCTGATACTTCGCGCTTGGAGGTGTAAGACCTGCGCAAATAAGGCCATTTGAGCGCTATGCCTTGTTGGGTGTTGATGTTAAATAACAGATTTCCATTGTACTTTTGTGGATCAAAATAAGTACTCATTACCGTATTGGATGTGGCATGCACACTTATGGGCGACAAATCGTTAATGTATAACAAATATTGTTTCCACATGGGTTTATCTAGACCTAACTCTTTATTGATAGCGGCTAAAGCTTGCGGATCGGAACGCTGACCTAACATCATACGTGCTGGATCGCCTGGAAGCGCATTAAATATAAGAAAAATGAGTGTAACCACTCCATACATCACCAACAAACCATACAATCCCTTTTTAATGATGTAGCCTGTCATACTTGGTTTTGAAGATTTTTGATTTACGATTTACGATTTACGATTTTTGATTTACGATTTACGATTTTTGATTTACGATTTACGATTT
>CAIKXD010000341.1 GCA_903831265.1 uncultured Bacteroidota bacterium | reverse complement strand
GCAATGGTTATACCAATGTGATTTATAAATTATGCCAATAATTTAAAATCTTACATTGGTAAATGCCGATCGGAAAAAAGTTTGGGACAAATGCCGTGAAACAAATTTGGGCCATTACTTATTTCACATCGGTATTAATTATTCTAAACCAATAAAATTCCTGAAATTATCTTTAGTTATAACTTCAACTGTTGCATCATATGTTTTAATGAATAATGACGGAATTTTTGATTTGGCTTTGCTATTCCACTTGAATTCAAAACCTAAGATTTTGCCATCAGTTTCTTCAACATAGTCAATCTCTTGTTGCTGCTTGGTGCGCCAAAAATATTTATTGGAATATTTAAAATGGTAATGATTTCTTTTAAGTCTTTCTGACAGGAGGAAATTCTCCCAAAGTGCTCCAATATCATTTCTTAATGCAATTGGGTTAAAATTTTGAATTAATGCATTGCGTATGCCATTATCATAAAAATAAATTTTTTGATTGGTTTTTATTTCATTACGAAGGTTACGACTAAAGGATGTAAGCGGATAAATAATTTGTGAAAGTTTTAAAAGATGAATATAGTTAGAAACAGTATTCTTATCAACACCTGTGAGTTGTGCAAGTTCGTTGTAACTCACCTCACTTCCGACCTGAAATGCCAGCGCCTTTAAAATCTTTTCAAGTACTTCAGATTTTTTAATGTTTGCAAAAGATAAAATATCTTTGAATAAATAACTTTGAGTAAGTTCATTAAGCGTTTCGCGCTCTTCTCCTCTGCGATTAATTACATCAGGATAAAATCCGTAAATAAGACGGTTTTCAAGGTCTTTTGCAGCTTCCAAATAACCAAGAGATTTTTCATATTCTTCGAATGAAACAGGAAATAGATAATATTCTAATTTACGTCCTGTAAGAGATTCACTTGTTTGGTTTCGCAGCTCAAATGCTGATGAACCACTCATAATAAGTTGAACTTTTTTGAATTGATCGTGAATGATCTTGGCTGTAATTCCTATGTTTTCTATTCGTTGCGCTTCATCAATAAAAACCAACTTAGAATTTCCTAAAATTGAATCAATTTCTTTAGTATTAGGATTTGATAATCTTTGTTTTACCATTGGGTCATCGCCATCCAAAAACAAGAATTCTTTTCCTTTCAACAATTCTTTGATCATTGTTGTCTTTCCAACTTGCCTTGCGCCAATAATAACAATAGTTTTTCCTTTAAATAGATTGAGAGAAATCTTTTCTTTTAATATCCTTTCTATCATGATGTAATTTTATTATTCACCAAAAGTAATGTTTTTTAGTGAATGTAATCACCAAAAGTTAGTCTTTTTAGTGAATATATTCACCAAAAGTTAATCTTTTTGGTGAAAGGCAATTGGCTTGAATGACTTCAAGGTGTTACAATCTTAAAAAAAATACTAGAAATAGCCTTCTATAGCATCAGGTACCAATAATTTAACATTCCCACCATATTTATGAATGTCGCGCACAATGGTAGAGGTAAAGGCAATATATTCAGGGTCTGTTAGTAAGAAAACAGTTTCAATTTCTTCGTTTAAGGAACGATTGATTTGGGCAATATTTTTTTCAAATTCAAAATCAGATACAGAGCGCAAGCCTCTTAGAATAAAGTTAGCTCCAACACTTTGGCAAAAGTTTACGGTTAATCCTTCAAACACTGCAATTTCGGTTTTAGGCAAGTGTGCAAATGTTTTTTCTAAGTATAATTTGCGTTGTTCTAAAGTAAAGTATTTGTTTTTTTCGGTGTTATTTCCAATGGCAATAATCACTTTGTCGAATAATGGTAAAGCACGTTTAACAATGGCTTCGTGGCCTTTAGTAATTGGGTCGAATGATCCTGGAAAAACTGCTATTTTTTGTTTAGAGGTGCTCATTTTAATTATTTGAATGAGTAATTAAATATTGGCAAAAATACTAAAGGTAATTTTACCATACGTTCTTTTTTCTTTCAAGTATTTATTGAAAGCAAAGTTATGTGTGCCTTCATGTTCAAGTATAAAAATACCATCTTCTTTTAATAATTGATTTTGGAAAACAAGCTCAATGAGTTGTTCAATTTTTTCCATAGCAAATGGCGGATCTGCAAAGATTACATCAAATTTTGAAGGTAATTTTTTGAGTAATTGAAACACATCGGTATTAATTACTTTTATTTGATTGAACTTAAATTCTTCGGCTTGTTTTTTTACAAAGGCAGTGCACTTGAATGCGCTATCCACCGCCATAATTTGTTTTGCTCCGCGCGATGCAAATTCAAAACTAATGTTACCTGTGCCACAAAATAAATCGAGTACTTCAATTTCTTCAAAGTCGAGTTGATGTTGCAATACATTAAACAAACCTTCCTTTGCAAAATCTGTGGTTGGCCTAACTGGCAATCCAGCTGGTGGATTGATGTTTCTTCCGCGATGTGTTCCGCTAATTATACGCAATGTGCTGTGTTTATCAGATTAAAAAAGAAATGACTTGGTAATGGGCTAAAGCCACCGCTGTATTTGAAGGTGCGATTGCTATTTAAAAATTCTATATTTCTGATGTACTTGTAAAGCAAGGCGTAAATGGCCGATTTTTTTTCTATTTCGCCACACAATTTTAAAGTAATTTCTTCGGGATTAAGCTTTAAAGTTTCGCAAACTAAAAGGGTGTAATAGGCCACATCTTCGGTGGTTACAAATTTAAATGAATTAAAGAAAATCATTTTATGGTTGGCAATCGCCATCAACTCAAAATGTCCATTTTGTATGTGTGCCAGCAAGGTTTTTTCGTTGCTGTTTTTAAATTGCGTCATAATTTCGATAATTAATGGTTCTGTGTGATGCAATAGTTTTACTTCTCCAAAAAGTTTTTCGAAACCTTTTTTTATATTTACCGGAACAGCTTGAATGACGGTACTTTCAACGCTATTTACTTGATTTGATAAAATGGCAGCTTCAAAATTTAAGTTGGTATTAAATCGTAAAATAGACTCAGCTGCATTGGCTTCAAAAATGGCCTGTGGCACAATGGTAAAGAACTCCGAGGCAATAATTGCAGTTACTGCTTTGTATTTTATTTTGGCGAAAATAGATTCTTTGAAATAGTTTTCAAATAAATCAAAGCTATTTTCAATGCTTTGGTTATTCATAAAATTAACTTGTTCTATGGCTGCATAGTTTTGATTTTTTAAATCTACCACACAACAAGCTGCACTGTCTTGCCCAATGGACAAAAGTAAATTATACTTGAACGGAACGAACCTTTCAAGATTTTCGTCAATAACGCTTAGTGCCGGTTTGGTGATACTTGCTTCCAAAAAAAACATTTAATATTTGCACAAAAGTCTTAATATTATCTGACTTTCTCATATTAATTTAATTTTTTTAAAAAATCTATTCCGATTTAATAAACTTAGCATTATAAGAACCATTGCCAGATCTCACCTTCACAAAATAAACCCCAACATTTAAATCAGCAATATTGAGTTGTATTTTATGATTGCCATTGATTTCATTAGCGCTATTATAAACAGTTTGGCCAAGGGTGTTGAGGATGATGCAATTTTCAATATTGTTATTTTGAAGATTGATATTGAGTAATTCATTAGCCGGATTAGGAAATACTTTTAATTGATTATTATCATCATTACGATTGATGGTTGACACCACCGTTTGAAAGTTATTTTGCGTGGTATTAGTAATGATAGGCGCATTATAATCAAAATAAATATAAGCGGTATTTTCTATTTGCGTGCCCAAAGGCAAGTTGGGTAAAGGTTTGATGCGGTATTGAAAATAACCCATGCTGCCTTCATAATCGGTGGTGCTATCTGGCAACATAATGTTATTGAATCTTACAGTTAAAATATTTCCATTGAGTGAAACAATAGCAGGATGCGAATAGCCGCGCACTTCAAAGGTATTGATATCCAAATTAGCATCTAAAGTATCTCTTAAACGAATGTTGAAAGCAGGTGCGTTTCCTGTGTTTTGAAAGTGAATGGTGTAAGTAAACCAATCATCATAACCCGGTAATACATTAACGGGATATACTTCTTTCATGTTGGGATCGTAGGAGTTTACCACTTGGTAACAGAAATCATATACATTGTTTGTGGTGTCTGCATCCAAAGGAGTTGGGTTAATTTCAACATGTACGCATATTTGATCATTGGCTTGGGCGGTGGTATCGGTTTGGAATTGAAGACCAAATGATTGAGGTGTTAAGTTGCTGAAATCTGTGATGTTGTAGGTGAAGGTATTGCCATTTACGGTTGGTGTTAAAGCGCTGTTTGCAGGTGCAACATAGGTTACGGGGCCTGTGATATTTATTGTAACTGAACCTGAACTGTTTGATGTATCGCAATCTAAATTGTACCAAGCTTGGTTGCTTGGAATGTTTGTTTTTAATAGATGTGTTTGACCTGGGAATACCAAGCCTAATGGATTAACAGAATGAACATACGCGTCAAAATCCTGAATACATGTTACGGGGAAATCTATATTATTTAGAAAGTTATTTATTGATAGTAAATTTACCATTTGTGAATCTGCCTGGGCACAAGTTGTTGCAATTGGTATATTAATACCCTCTAGCTTTACCTTATAAATTCCTGGTATATTTATTGAAAAGCCATAGGCGCCATTGATTGAATAGGTTTGAGCGACTAACATGTTGGAAGAATCATATATTCTGATTGATATATTATTACTCCCCAAATCTGTCGCATCGAACATGCAATTTCCGTTTTGATCACTATAAACACTACCTGATATATTGAAATTGCTAGGACAATTATTTGGATTATTCACTTGATCATTTTCCATACACAAAGGCAAACCTAGAGGTGGAACCGCTGGTTCATTTGGTATACATGTAATTGGATTCGGAAAAAAGTTGTATAAAAGATTAAACATTGGGATGTTATTGATGCAAGATATGTTGTTATCGTTTATAATTAAATTATTCATTACAATTGGAGGTAATGGGGGAAGATAGGTCAATAAATTAAAACTACAGTCTAAATCATTTATTGAATCGGGCAACAAAGGAAGTACTGATAACTGGTTATTATTACAAGTTAATTGCGTTAAGTTGGGAGGTAAATTTGGTAGGCTTGTTAATTGATTATTGTAACATTGAATATTTGTGATAGAAACGGGTAAATTGGGGAGATTGCTTAATTGATTATCATAACACCATAAGTCTATTAAGTTGTGTGGTAATGATGGCAAGCTTGTTAACTGGTTATTGTAACACGAAAGATTGGTTAGATTGTCAAAATATTCAACTCCTGATAAATTAGCAATATTTAGGTATCCGACCATCAGAGAGGTCGCATTCACAATATCAGAACAAGTAGTATCCATCAAATTTCCATTCATACAAGTTGGATAGAGTTGCTGAAGTTTAGTTGCGAAATTAGCATCAGGTATGGTTACCCATTGCGCTTTTGCAGGTAAAAATTGTAAACAAAACAAAATAAAAGCAAAGAGTAGAAACTTTTTCATAAGAGATTTATTTCTACCAAAGGTAAAAAAAATACAGTAAGGTGAAAAAGGTGTTAATGAGCTTAAGTGCAAATAGTATTATAAATGATGCTCACACAGTCACAAAAGTCAGATAAATCATGAACTTTAAGATAAGAGTATAAAATTATTTTTTTCTAAAGTAAAATTCCGTTTCTTATTTTAAATCCCTTCGCCCTCGCTCGCGTCCCGCGAGTGAGCCTACCCAACGGGCTCCGACCGCTTTAATAAAAGTATTTCACAGATATCAAATCTTTCAATGGCTTTTTGTATTTGAATAGAAACTTTCGTTTTTGCATAGGCCAGAGGCCTGAAGGTATCCTTACTCGCAGGAGGCGAGCGATAGCGCGGAAACAAGGAGTGTTGAATTTGAATCTTGAAGTTTTTAGATTGGAATGTTCAAGTAAAAACACGATTTCGATTAAATACTGTACAAGGTTGCGCGTCCTCGACAACCTGTGCGCGTTATCTTAATAATAAATAAGAAACAAGGAATTTAAAATTTGAATGATCAAGTTTTTAGAATTGCCAACTCAAAACAAAAACACTGTCCCCAGCGCCATCAAGGTCCCCAAAATAATTACCCCAAATTTTTGCAAATTAAAGCGGTGATTTTCTGAAGACTCAAATAATATCGTAGTAGAAATATGTAGGAAAATACCAATCACCACCGCCATAATTTTTTGGTAATAACTACTCAAATCAATTGTTTGTGCATGACTTAAATAAGCACTTAAGAGCATTCCTAAGGGCGTCATAATGGCAAAAATGCTCAACAATAAAATACTTCTTGATTTTGCTACACCGCTTTGCGATAGTAAACTCATTAAAGCTAAAGCAATAGGGATATTATGTATCACAATCCCAAATACCAGCATATCCGAAGTGTGTTCATTGTGCGTTCCTCCCACTGGCATGCCTTCAAAAAATGCGTGAATACACAAACTTAACAACATGGTAAAAGGCACAATGGCTTTGCCGTGATGGTGTTGCACATGAATATGCCCATGCTCTATACCCTGAGAGAAATAATCTAAAATAATTTGTAGGAAGAAACCAGCCAATAAATAAATACCAATCAAATGATCGCCAGTAGAGTATATTTCAGGAATTAAATGCAACACCGTAATGGCAAATAAATAAGCACCACTTAAGGAAAGCAATAGTTTTAATTTATTGCTGTTCCAGGGAAACAGAAAAAACAGCATGCCGCTCAGCACCGCAGAAGCAAATATAATAAAGGCTTCTAACAAATTCATATGGTTTGTTTTTGGGCTATCATAATTAATCTTTCAGAAGTATTTACATCAAAAGGTGCGAGGCTGTAATCGCCAAAAGTGGCTATCAATTTTAAGCCTGCCTGCACAAAATAATTTTCAAAATCTATAAGTTCCAACAATCGTACTTGTTCCTTGTAATGATGCACTACACCTGCATCTCTCACATCAATTTCTTTAATTACACTTTTGTTTAAAATGCTTTTTTTCCATTCAAATTCAATACCATCAATCACCTTTTGCTCGCTGTAATTGGGAGTCATTTGAGCTACCTTGGCTGCATTAAAAAAGTCAATCACTACCATGCCATTAGGTTTCAAATCTAAGGCAATTGATTTAATGGTGTTTATTTCATCACGTTGGTTGATGAAATAGCCAAAGCTGGTAAATAAATTAAAAACAAAATCAAAATAGTTAATACGAAAAGGAAAGCGCATATCATGCTCAAAAAATTGCAAGTTAGCGCTGCTTTTTTGCAAAGCTTCAGCAATACTATTTTCAGATAAATCCACACCAATTACATCATAGCCCTTTGTAGCAATAAACTGCGCGTGACGCCCCTTGCCACAAGCTAAATCTAAAACCCTGCTTTGAGGCACTGGAGCCAACTGAGTCAACAAATTTTGCATAAACTGATTGGCCTCTTCCTCGTCACGATGGCTGTAAAGCAAGTGATAGTAGGCAGAGTTAAACCAATCTTCGAACCATTCCATAATATAAACTAATCAAGTTGCGTTTCAAAAACGGTAAAATTACTAAAGTTATTGGTTAGCTCGGGTTTAGTTTCAAATATTCCGTAAACCGCCGAACCACTGCCTGTCATGCTTGCATATTGGGCGCCTATAGCATACAACTCATTTTTTATATCACCAATTATAGGAAATTGTTTTATTATTCCCGCTTCAAAAGCATTACAAATAGAAGCTTTCCAAGTGTGTATTGGCTGCTGTATTAAATCTTCTATACTTTCACCAGTGGGATTTGGCACCACTCCACTATACGCCAAAGCTGTGCTTATATGAATATTTGGATACACAATCACTATATGAAAAGCTTTTAAAGATACATTAATAGGTTCCAACACTTCGCCCTTCTGCAGTGCCAAAGCAGGTTTGTTATTGATAAAAAAAGAACAATCGCTCCCTATTTGTTTGGCGTAATGATGCATTTCACCAAACGAAAGATTTAATTCATCAAATTCGTTAAGTGCTTTAATAAAAAAAGCTGCATCGGCCGAGCCACCGCCCAAACCAGCGCCAATAGGTATTTGTTTGTGCAAATGCACATCAATAGCAGGCAAAGCATAATCCTGATTAATCAGCTGATAAGCTTTTACACAAATGTTTTCATTGGCCTCACCTGGAATGGAAATGCCCGTACTTTTAAAGGCAATTTTGTTTTCTAAATTTCCCTCTTGTCGAGTAATTTCTAAAATATCGCAAACCGGCAGAGGGTAAAAAACACTTTCAATATTATGAAAACCATCACTGCGTTTGTTGAGTATTCGCAGCCCAATATTTATTTTGCAATTTGGATAAACTACCATATGTGGTAAATCTTTGAGGTACTAAAATAAAAAAATCTTTCCCTTTGGAGGAAAGATTTTGAAATAAGTTTGTGTGTTGAATTAAGCCTCAGCTGGTAAATCGATAGCTAACACAGAAACAAATGAGCGATCATCTTTTTTGCGTTTAAACTGAACGATACCATCGGTTAATGCAAATAAAGTATGGTCTTTACCAATACCAACATTTGCACCTGGGTTGTGCTTAGTACCACGCTGACGAACAATAATGTTACCAGCAAGGGCAGCCTGACCACCATAAATTTTTACACCTAATCTTTTGCTATGACTTTCGCGACCGTTCTTGGAACTACCCGCACCTTTTTTATGAGCCATTTTCTATTTTTTTAAATTGGTTAATAATTAAAATTACCGTATTAAGCTTTAATGCTTTCTACTAACAGCTGGGTTAATTGCTGACGGTGACCATTTGATTTTTGGTAACCTTTTCTGCGCTTTTTCTTAAAAACGATTACTTTATCGTCTTTAAGGTGCTGAATAATTTTGGCGGAAACTTTTGCTCCGCTGATAACTGGGGCGCCAACCTTTACTTTTCCATCGTTGTCAATCAAAAGCACTTTGTCGAAATCAATTTTTGAATCCACTGCGCCTTCTAAACGATGTACGTAAAGCTTTTGGTCTTGCTGCACTTTAAATTGCTGCCCTGCTATTTCTACAATTGCGTACATTTTATTATATTTTTTAATTAAACGGGCTGCGAAAGTACACTATTTTTTATCTTCTACAAAATAATTATGGCTTTTTGTAAAAAAATATCCCAATTTTAAGACAAAAGTAACACATAATCAAGTGCTTATATTATTTTTTTGGGCAAATCCTTTTGCCGAAAAGGCAAAAGGTCGGGCCATCCGCGCTACGTGGTAGCTTGCTTCTGTCCCTTTTGCGGGGTGATGCTGGCGCGAGTCTGATACTGGCGCGAGTCTTCAGATTGATACTGGTGCGAGTCTTCAGACTCGTGCCTCTTTTATCATTAGCTTAACAAGCGTGACTATTTAATCTATGTCTGCTGTTATTGGCGCGAGTCTTCAGACTCGTGCCTCTTTAATCTTCAGCTTAGCAAGCCTGATGTTTTATACTATGGCCAATATTGTACTTTTGTAAGTAATTATGCTGTCAATTTATTTGGAAAAAAGGCTTAATAGAAATTGAATTAGTTGATTAGATATGTTTGGAGAGATTCAATTAATATTATTATTGATAAGATGGCGCGAGTCTGAATCCTCGCGCCAGAAAAGTATGTTAATTAGATAATTCGCTAATTACTGTGAATCTGTTGCATTTTAATGTAAAAACAAAGAGAGCCGTGGCGCGGCTCTCTTCTTTGGATTAATTAAAACAAAAAACCTTTAGGCTGCATTTTGTTTTAGGGAACAATATCCACATTCAATAAATTGAACGTGGCGTTTCAATGCTTCTTCCCAAGAAGCATAATACTCTTTAATAACATGTTTACTTTTTAAATTTCCACCAGGATAATAAATAACGGCAAAAGGCTTACACTCATTTTCAGTTGTTAAATGAGAGATAAAACCAGTACTCACTTTATCATTCATACACACCACATTTTCTAAACCTGTGCTATAGTTGTTCCAATTGTATTTAAGCCAGTTTTTGTATGTTTGCTCATCTACTTTTTCGGTCCCATTTTGGTTGTAAATGATGAAATAATTTTTTGCTTCCATATTGCTTTGATTATATTTTAGTCAATTATGACCTCCACCAATAAATAAAATATAATCAATACACACAAGTTTATTTTAAAATTTAACATATCCGTAACTGACATAAAACATGACAAAAATCATAAGCGGCTCTTAATCAATTATTTTTACTTTTGCCCTAGAAATAATTTTAACATTAAGATTAACAATTTTATCATAATCCTAAAAGTGTATGATGAACAGAGAACAATATTTAAACAAGAATAATAGATTCATTATTGCAGTGATTAGTTTATTCATGCTTATAGTTGTTGTCATGGCTTTTAGCCCCAAGCAAGCTGAAATAGGTGAGGTGCAACTGGGTAAATTACTTTTTAACGATAAAATTCTTTCCAACAAACAAACAATAAGTTGTGCTAGTTGCCACAACCCAAGTTTTGCGTTTAGCGATACGGTTGCTTTTAGTGTAGGCGATGATGGCAAACCCGGAAGGCGCAATGCGCTAAGCATTACCAATTTGGCAGAAAGAAGTTTTTTCTTTTACGATGGGCGTGCAGCTAGTTTAGAGGAGCAAGCATTATTTCCTATTGCCGATCCTTTAGAAATGAACTTACCTATTGAGAAAGCCATCGCGAGATTAATAGCAAATGAAAAATATTTAAATTTGTTTTTAAAGGTTTACAATGAAAAACCAAATGCACAGAATCTCGGAAAGGCTTTTGCTGCATTTGAAAAAACTTTGGAGACAAGCAATTCAGCTTGGGATAATTACGCTAAAGGCGATAAAAAAGCAGTAAATAATGCTGTTTTGCGTGGCCGAAAAATATTTAATTCTAAAGGCAAATGCTTTGATTGCCATTCGGGTATTGACTTTACCAATGATGAATTTAGAAACATTGGTTTATACAATGCCTACGAATTGAATGATTTAGGCCGTGCCGCGTTTACCAAAAAAAACGATGATATCGGAAAATTTAAAGTACCTGGTTTGCGCAATGTTAGTGTAACAGCGCCTTACATGCATAACGGCATGTTTAAAAGCTTGAAAGAAGTGTTGGCCTATTATAACAATCCAACATCAATTGTAGCCGGAAGTATAAATACAGATAGTTTATTAGCAGAGCCACTTAACTTGAGCCCATCAGAACTCGAAGATCTTGAAGCATTTTTAAACGCACTCACCGATAAACAATTTTTAGAAGCAAGCGCTAAATAAAATTTACGAATTACGAATAACGATTGATTTAAAATTTTAGGATTTCGAATTTTGGCTATTAAATTTTAGATTTTTGGGTTTTAGATTTACTCTTTTCAAATTCCAAACGAATTTTAATTTCAATTTTCACTATCCAATCATGTTTGTCATCTAAGAGGGAACTTTTCTATCGTAAATTCAATAGCTATAAAGTGTGTATTGCAGTTTTATGCCTGCAAAAAACACTGCGCTTTACTTGATACTATCAATCATCAATTTAAAAAGATTCCTCCTGAAAGACAATTTTTTCCGCCCTTGTTTGTGTCCTAACAAACAAAGTATAAAATAGCCCAATGTTTATTACAACTCCGCAAAAGCGGGTGAAGCAAGGTACCTTGTACCGCGGAACACGCGACCGACCGTTCCCATTTCGGGATGGGCGGATTTGCCCAAAACAACATCATCTTTTTATTAGTAATGTTTTATGTCTAGCAATTTCGTTAATTCAATGTATAAATGGAGCAAATACTCTTACTTTAATTCTTAAAGGTATTGTAAATTGCCCTTTTCATCATAAAAATACATTTGTTAATGTTTTTCTGGTTTGAATTAATGAAAATCTTATTACTTTCGCCCGGCTATTTAGAACTTTTGTTGATACAAATTGTTCGAAAGAGCTCTGATTGATTTAAAAATGTTGCGATTATGCCTAAAGTAACGATAGATAATCATGAAATAGAAGTGCCTGAAGGGACTACTATTTTGCAAGCTGCACGAATGATTGGGGGCGATATTGTGCCACCAGCCATGTGCTATTACTCTAAACTGAAAACCAGTGGAGGTTACTGCCGTACCTGTATAGTTAAGGTTACACAGGGCAGTGCTAAAGACCCACGTCCTATGCCTAAGCCTGTGGCTAGTTGCCGTACTTTTGTAATGGATGGTATGGTGGTGCAAAATACCACTTCGCCCGAATTGCTTGAGGCGCGTAAAGGTGTGGTTGAATTTCTTTTATTAAATCACCCTTTAGATTGCCCGATTTGTGACCAAGCTGGTGAGTGCGACTTGCAAAACCTGGCATACGACCATGGTGCAGACACCACACGCTACCAATTTGAGCGCAGAACGTTTGAAAAGATAGATATTGGTACTAAAATAAAATTACACATGACGCGCTGCATTCTTTGCTACCGCTGTGTAAAGGTAGCTGATCAATTAACCGAAGGTCGTGTGCATGGGGTAATGAACCGGGGAGATGTTTCGGAAATTAGTACCTATATTACTAATGCCATTGAAAATGATTTTTCGGGCAATATGATTGATGTTTGCCCTGTGGGTGCTTTAACAGACAATACTTTCCGTTTTGCCAGCCGTGTTTGGTTTACAAAGCCAATGGATGCGCACCGCAACTGCACCAAATGCAGTGGTAAAGCAGTGTTGTGGATGAAAGGGGAGGAAGTATTACGTGTAAGTGCTCGCAAAGATATGTACAACGAAGTAGAAGAATGGATTTGCAATGATTGCCGTTATGAAAATAAGAGCGTTAGTCAATGGACGATTGAAGGTCCGCGTCATATTTCCAAAGATTCGGTTATTTCTCAAAATCATTATGAACATATTGATTTGCAAAAGTTAAAGTTGGATATTAACCGCCAGATTAAGTTTCAGGGTGGTAAACAAATAGAAGAACATTACTCGCGTGCGCAGTTTGAAGAAGAAAGTAAGAAAGCTTTACAAGCAGCTAAAAAATAATATTTATGGTAAGCGGATATATAATATATAAAGCGATAATGGTGGTGCTTATTTTCCTAATAGGATTAGGCATTGCTGCATACAGCACTTATGCAGAGCGTAAAGTAGCAGCTTTTTTGCAAGATCGTTTAGGTCCAAACAAAGCCGGACCTTACGGATTATTGCAACCTATTGCCGATGGGGTTAAAATGTTTATGAAGGAAGAAATTATTCCAGATGTGAGTAATAAATTCTTATTTATTCTAGGGCCTTGCATTGCTATGCTAACGGCTTGTATGACGGGTGTTGTGATTCCGTGGAGCACTCCAATAACGATTGATGGTGTAAGTTATCCATTACAAATTACCGATATTAATATTGGTATTTTATACGTATTTGGTGTAGTTTCTATTGGCGTGTATGGCATTATGATTGGAGGTTGGGCGAGTAATAATAAGTTCTCTTTATTAGGTGCTCTGCGTGCTTCGGCTCAGATGATCAGTTACGAAATTGCCATGGGCCTTTCAATTATTGCTTTAGTGATGATGACAGGAACCATTAGTTTGGGTGAGATTGCTGCTCAACAAGCTGGTGGAAACTGGAACATTATTTATCAACCTTTGGGCTTTTTAATTTTTATTACCTGTGCTTTTGCTGAGTGTAATCGTACGCCTTTCGATTTACCTGAGTGCGAAACAGAGTTGGTGGGTGGTTATCATACGGAGTATAGCTCAATGAAACTAGGTTTTTATTTGTTTGCTGAATATGTAAACATGTTTATTTCCTCGGCTATTATTTCTACTTTATATTTTGGTGGTTACAATATGCCATTCATTGGTCGTTTTGTGACTGACCCTAACATGCTGAGTATTTTAGGCGTGGTGTTTTTGTTTGGAAAAATATTTTTCTTTATTTTCTTCTTTATGTGGATCAGATGGACTATCCCGCGTTTTAGGTACGACCAATTGATGCATTTAGGATGGAAAATATTTATCCCGCTTTCAATCTTGAACATCATATTGACAGGGGCTGGAATTTTATTTTTTAATAGATAATTATTTTAACTGATTGCTAATAGGTAATATTTAAAAGATGCTTACAAATCGTTCGAAAGTTGTAGTAAACAAGAAAATGACCTTTATGGAAAGGATCTATTTGCCAGCAATTATTGGTGGATTGATTACAACCATGAAACATTTTTTTAGAAAAAAAACAACCATTGATTATCCAAAAGAAAAGCGTGAAATTAGCGAAAATTATCGCGGGCAACATGTTTTAAAGGTTGATGAAAAAGGTGCTGAACGTTGCACTGCCTGTGGTTTGTGTGCGGTTTCTTGTCCAGCAGAAGCTATTACTATGACAGCTGGGGAGCGCACAAAAGGTGAAGAAAACATGTACCGTGAAGAAAAATACGCTGCTGTGTATGAAATCAATATGTTGCGTTGCATTTTCTGTGGTTTGTGCGAAGAAGCTTGTCCTAAAGAAGCAATTTTCTTAACAGATAGATTGGTCCCAGTTTCGGGAAATCGTGATGAAATGATTTTCGGTAAAGATAAATTAACCGAAAAACATTTTAATCAAGTAGACATTAGTAAGCGTCAAACTCCTGAGGTATTGGCGTTTAAACAACAAAAGCAATATCAACACAATAAGTAAAATAATAATAGATAATAATTTTTATAGCCCTACTTTAGAATAATTTATAAATTCGGGCGCAAATTTAATAGCAAGAAATGACCTTATATATATTTTATTTTCTTTCATTTTTAGCCGTACTAAGCGCATTTATGGTGGTTTATTCTAAAAATCCTGTGCACAGTGTACTCTATTTAATTGTTACTTTTTTTGCTATTGCTGGGCATTATATTTTGTTAAACGCTCAGTTTTTAGCTGCCGTGCATGTTATTGTTTACGCAGGCGCAATCATGGTCCTGTTTCTATATGTTATTATGATGTTGAATTTAAATCAGGAAACAGAACCACATAAAAGTAATTATCTAAAATTAGCAGCTACTGTGGCTGGCGGCATCTTTATGATTGTGCTAATAGGCAGTTTAAAAGGTGTTGAGAAAATTGAAAACCTTAATGCGGCTAACCAAAGTGCGGGTTTAATTAAAAATTTAGGGCAAGTATTGTATAGAGACTATATGTTGCCTTTTGAAATGGCTTCCATATTGTTTTTGGCCGCTATGGTTGGTGCAGTTATGTTAGGTAAAAACGAATTAAAGTAAAAATATGGTACAAGATACAATGGCGCAAACCTTGCACGGAATTCCAATTAATGCTTATTTAATGCTCAGTGCTGTATTGTTTAGCATTGGGGTATTGGGCGTGCTTTACCGCAGAAATATTATTGTAATTTTTATGTGCATTGAGTTAATGTTAAATGCAGTTAACCTATTATTAGCTGCATTTGGTGCTTATCGTGGTGATAGTAACGGACAAATATTTGTATTTTTTATAATGGCAGTGGCTGCCGCTGAGGTGGCAGTTGGTTTGGCCATTTTGGTAATGATTTATAGAAATACAAAAAATACTGATATTGACGAGTTGAGTAGATTAAAGTGGTAATTTAAATTATTGACAGTACATAACGCAAAGGTTTATACATGATTAAGTTAGTAGCATTAGTTCCATTGTTTCCCTTACTGGGATTTATAATTATCGGCCTATTTGGTAAAAGTTTGAGCAAAACTGTAGCTGGAGTAGTTGCAAGTGGCGCCATTTTACTATCATTTATTGTTTCTTTGTTATTGTTTATTAATTTAAACGAAGCAGGCGAAAATGTATCGCACACCGTTAAATTATTTGACTGGATTCAAGCAGGTAAGTTTTCTGCCGATTTATCTTTATTAATTGACCCACTTTCATCGGTATTTTTATTAATTATTACAGGTGTAGGTTTTTTAATACATGTTTACTCTACAGGCTATATGCATGATGATGAAGGACACAACAAATTTTTTTCTTACCTTAATTTATTTGTTTTCTTTATGTTGTTGCTAGTATTGGGCAGTAACTATTTAGTAATGTTTGTCGGTTGGGAAGGTGTTGGGCTTTGCTCTTATTTATTGATTGGCTTTTGGTTTAAAAATACCAATTATAATAATGCCGCTAAAAAGGCATTCATCATGAATCGTATTGGTGATTTAGGTTTCCTTCTAGGTATCTTTTTAATTTATGTAACCTTTGGTTCGGTAAGTTACAGCGAAGTTTTTGCACAAGCTAAATTTTACGGTGCCGACGAGCCAGTTTTAATTGCCATTACCTTATTATTGTTTGTAGGTGCTATGGGTAAAAGTGCTCAATTACCTTTATACACTTGGTTGCCTGATGCAATGGCCGGTCCAACGCCTGTTTCGGCATTGATACATGCAGCTACTATGGTAACTGCAGGTATCTATATGATTGCTCGCTCAAACATATTATATACATTAGCGCCAACAAGTTTGCATATTGTTGCTTTAATAGGTGTAATTACTGCTGTGTTCGCAGCCACCATTGGTTTATTGCAAAATGATATTAAAAAAGTGTTGGCTTATTCTACCGTATCTCAATTAGGCTACATGTTTTTAGCTTTAGGTATGGGCGCATATACAAGTGCAGTATTTCATGTAATTACGCATGCCTTCTTCAAAGCCTTATTGTTTTTAGGTGCTGGCAGCGTTATTCACGCAATGGGTGGAGAGCAAGATATTCGTAAAATGGGTGGTTTAAAATCACATTTACCTATCACCTTTGCTACATTTTTGATTGGAACCATCGCTATTGCTGGGATACCGCCTTTTGCAGGATTTTTCTCTAAAGATGAAATATTAGCGCATGCTTTTGCGCATAATAAAATATTTTGGTTGTTAGGAGTTGGCGGTTCAGTATTAACTGCATTTTATATGTTTCGTTTATTGTTCCTTACTTTCTATGGTAAATTTAGAGGAACACATCATCAAGAGGAGCATTTGCATGAATCTCCAAAGTCAATCACAATACCTTTAATGGTATTGGCTGGCTTATCAGTATTAGGTGGATTTATAGGTTTGCCAGAAGCATTCCACGCAAAGCATTTATTGAAGTCTTTTTTAAGTCCGGTGTTTGCAGCTTCTGACCTGCGTATGTTGCCTGCGGAGATTTCGCACACTACTGAGTATGCATTAATGGCGTTGGCCATAATAATTGTATTAATTGTGGTTTTATTAGCACGCAACAAATACGTGGTAAAAGGAGAATTACCTGTGGCCGATGGCGTAGTTTTGAGTCCAAGTTCTAAATTAATAGCGAATAAATATTATGTGGATGAAATTTATGATACGCTCATTATAAGACCCTTGCACTGGATTTCTGGTATTTTTTACCGTGTGATGGATATTCAAGTGGTTGATGGTTTTGTTAATTTTATTGGTAAGGCAGTAGTTTGGAGCAGTAACACTGCACGTTTAACCCAAACAGGAAAAATAGGTTATTATGTTTTTGTAATGGTGCTTTCAGTAGCCTTATTACTATTGTATATTAGTTATTAAGTTTGATTTATAAGATATGTTAACAGCAATACTCATTGCTTTGCCCTTTTTAGCAGGGCTATTAATCATCACTACAGGTGGTGAGCAATCAAAACGAATTGCCTTAGGCGCTGCACTAGCCGAATTGGTTGTTGCTGGCATAATGCTTGCGCAATTTCAGATAAATGCAGAAAGTCAATTTGTATTAAACTATCCATGGATTCCTTCTTTAGGAATTAACTTTCACTTGGCGGTGGATGGTATTTCTATGTTAATGATTTTGCTTACTACGGTATTAACACCATTGATTATTTATTCATCTTTTGGTCATCATTACAGCAAGCCACAAAATTTTTATGGCTTGATTTTGCTGATGCAAATGGCTTTAATTGGAGTATTTACAGCGCTAGATGGATTTTTGTTTTACATCTTCTGGGAGTTGGCACTTATTCCTATTTATTTTATTTGCTTGCTTTGGGGTGGCGAAAATAGAGCAAAAATTACATTTAAATTTTTCCTATATACAATGGTAGGAAGTTTGTTTATGTTGGTAGCATTAATCTATTTGTTTCAACAAACTACAGGCACACATTCCTTTGATATCAATGCACTTTATGCTGCAGGTCAAGCTTTAGACATTAACACGCAACGTACGATATTTTGGGGATTATTTTTGGCTTTTGCGATAAAAATGCCAATATTTCCCTTGCATACTTGGCAGCCCGATACTTATGTGGTAGCGCCCACACAAGGTACTATGCTGCTATCTGGTATTATGTTAAAGATGGGTATTTATGGTGCTATTCGTTGGTTATTACCAATGGTGCCTGAGGGTGTAGCGGCATACTCGCATCTTGTTATGATGTTAGCTATTATAGGTATCATATACGCTTCTTTAATTGCTTGGGTGCAAACCGATATTAAACGTTTAATAGCCTACTCATCTATTGCACACGTTGGTTTAATTGCTGCTGGTGTTTTTAGCTTAAATGAACAAGGTATTTCAGGCGCAGTATTTCAAATGTTGAGTCATGGTATAAATGTGTTTGCTTTGTTTTTTATTGTTGATATGATTGAGCAAAGAACAAAAACGCGATTGATGGGTAATTTAGGTGGTGTAAGAACTGTAGCCCCAAAATTTGCCACTTTTTTTATGGTCATCATGATGGGTAGTGTGGCTTTACCTTTAACCAATGGTTTTCCGGGTGAGTTTTTATTGTTGAATGGCGTGTATCAAGCAAGTGGGATGTATGCTTTATTTGCAGGAATTACAATTATACTTGGAGCTGTTTATATGTTAAATGCTTATCAAAAATCTATGCTAGGCGAAGTGAGCGCAGCCACCGAAAATTTTGAAGAACCCAAAGCGCATGAAACACATATTTTATGGATTTGTGCTATTTTAGTAATCGTAATGGGCGTTTACCCGAAACCTTTGTTTAGTATTGCTGAACCAGCCATTCAGCAATTATTGACTATGGTAAAATAAATAAAGAATGTGTTTGATTAATAAATAGGAGCAATCCAAATAGTTAATAAAAAGAAATGAAGTCATTATTACTCTTGTCAGGTTTAGGTATAAGTGCTATGTTAGCAGAACTTTTTAATCTGAAGAAGTTACTTTTTCCTATTGTATGTTTGGGCCTTTTGGCTACTATCGGGGTGTCGTTTTACGATTGGAATACCGATATTCATTTGTTTAATAACATGTTGCGTTTAGATAATTATGCGCTATTGTTTACCGCATCTATGTCATTTATTACTTTGTTATGGTTTATAGGTGCTAATGATTATATTGAGTTAGAAACAAGTATTTCTGATAAATATGCGCTGGTTTTATTTGCACTTGTTGGTGCATTTATAATGGTTAGTTATAATAATCTAAGTATGTTGTTTATTGGTATCGAAATTTTAAGTATTTCGATGTACGTATTGGCTGGTAGTAAAAAGAACGATTTGTTTGGAAATGAAGCTGCATTGAAATACTTTTTAATGGGTGCCTTTGCCACGGGATTTTTGTTATTTGGTGTAGCTTTGATTTATGGCGTTACTGGCTCGTTTGATATACAGGTTATTGGTGAGTATTGTAGAATGAATGCAGGTAATTTACCCATGCTCTTTAATGTTGCTATCATTTTGATGATGGTTGGCATGGCATTTAAAGTTTCGGCTGCACCTTTTCATTTTTGGGCACCCGATGTTTATACTGGATCTCCAAGTATGGTAACTGCTTTTATGGCCACGGTGGTTAAAACTGCAGCAATTGTTGCTTTTGCAAGGTTATTTTATGGCGCGTTTAGTTTTGCTCCGTCTACATGGCAAAATGCTATTTCTGTAATGGCTGTTTTGACTATGTTTATTGGCAATGTTACGGCTGTTTTTCAACAAAATGTTAAACGTTTATTGGCTTATTCAAGTGTGGCGCATGCTGGCTATTTATTAATTGCTTTAGTGGCATTGAGTCACTTCTCAGGAGGAGCTATTTTTTATTATACCTTAAGTTATGGAGTTGCTTCATTGTTGGCTTTTCATATTTTATTTACTGTTTCTGGAAACAAAAATGAAGGAGCAGATATTAATGCCTTTAATGGTTTAGCTAAAAGAAATCCTTTAATGGCATTTGGTATTACAGTAGCCATGTTATCATTAGCAGGTATTCCACCATTAGCAGGATTTTTTGGAAAGTATTATATCTTTAACGCTGCCATTGAAGCTGGCAGATATAAATTAGTTTTATTAGCGGTTGTAGCTTCTTTGATTAGCGTTTACTACTATTTTAAAGTGATTATAGCCGTTTACTTCAAACAGTCAAACGAATCAGCCATTGAGTTAACAGGCATGCACAAAATGCTTTATTTAGTTTGTGTGATATTGCTGTTTATATTGGCAGTGATTCCTGAGATGATTGTTGGGTTGATGAAGTAATTGCATCAAGCAATCTGGCTCATTTAGCTGTTTCAATTAATTCCAATTTTTGCTTCTTTAAAATTTATTAAACAAAATTCGTTGTTTTCTTTGGAGCGAGTCTTCAGACCGTGTTTCTCTGGCGCGAGTCTTCAGACTCGTGCCTCATTATCATTCACTCAAATCTCAACCTGAAAAATAAACTTTATTATTTACTGTAAGCCTATAAGTTTTGTAAAAGGGTAATAAATATATATTTGATAACCCTGATGGAATTCTATCAACATTATTATTGATATGCTGGCGCGAGTCTTCAGACTCGTTCCTCATTATCATTCACTCAAATCTCAACTTGAAAAATAAACTTTATTATTTACTGTAAGCCATTACTTATTTCACATCGGTATAAAGATTGATATTCTCGAAGATAAAAGTCTTTTGACATTTGTAAAATTGTATTTTTACGGCCCATAATTTTAATTCTATGAATAATTTTTTTCATCAATCAGATCAATTAGAAACCATCCTTGTTGTGGATGATTCAGTTGAAAATTTACAAGTATTGACAGCCCTATTGCGCGACAAATACAAAGTGAAAGTGGCCAAAAGCGGTGTGAAAGCGCTCGAGATTTTAGAAACCGACGCTTCAGTTCAGTTAATACTATTAGACATTATGATGCCAGAAATGGATGGCTATGAGGTTTGTGAAAAAATTAAATCTTCCTCTTTAACTTCTAAGATTCCTGTAATTTTCCTTACTGCTCTAAATGAATCCTCCGATGAAACTAAAGGTTTCAAAGCAGGGGGAGCAGATTTTATTACTAAACCTTTTAATGCTGATGTGGTGCTTGCTCGGATTGGAATCCATCTTGAACTTCAAAAAGAAAGAAAAAGAGCCGATGATTTATTACGCGTATTACTGCCTGAAAATGTAATTACAGATCTTATTGAGAAAGGAAGTTATAAACCCGAAACTCATTCAGATACGAGTGTCTTATTCTGTGATTTGGTCGGTTTTACGGCAATTAGTGGGGAAATTACACCTCATGAGCTTATTCAAGAACTCACTGAAATTTTTACTGCCTATGATGATTTGGCTCAATTACATCAGGTTACCAGAATAAAAACTATAGGCGATGCATATATGGCAGTGGCAGGAATTGGTTCAATTAATAATACGCATGCAACCAACATGGTTAATTTTGGCTTAGGCATCATCGATTATCTAAATACTAAAAATAGCAGGAGTTCTATTGAATGGAAATGCCGTATTGGAATTCATTCAGGAGAAATCATTTCTGGCTTGGTAGGAAAATCCAGATTTCAATTCGATGTGATGGGCGACAATGTGAATATTGCTGCCCGTGTTGAATCAAACGGTCGTCCTATGTCGGTTGCGATTACCGAAGAAACAAAATCTTTGCTTTTAGCGGAAACATTTCAATTTGAACAGTTAGGCTCTGTTAATCTAAAAGGCAAAGGAGAGCGCGATCTGTTTTTTGTAACAACCAGATATTAAATAAGAATACTAGTTGCCTAAAGAGCAAGCGTGGCTTGTTCATTCGTCATCAAAATTTTGATGATTTTCCAACTTATGAATTAAGCACTTTTTGCTAAATGTGACTCACTATAACTACTTGCCAAGTCCTAGTTATACTTAGTCATTATTAATACCCACAATTGTTCAAGCTATTTCTTTTTTAGACTAAGAAAACCAACTTTCTATAAAATAGCTTTTGAGATAAATCTACTTGAAATTAGTAAAATAAGGCTATGCCATAATTGGAATAAATTGAAAGTGTAACCGGTATATTGTGATGGATGATTTAAAAATAAAAGCAAGTGATGGCTGTTTAAGTTTCTTTACGACTTAATGCTGTATGACTATGAAATTATTTATGTATCGTTCATCAGAAATGGAAGATATAGACTGCGAAAACCCCGAATTAACATGGATAGAAAACAGGAAGGCGCCAAATAGGCGCCTTCAATACAAAACTATTTTATATAGAATTATGCTTGTTTAATCATTTGCGCAGAAATAGTCAATTGTACATCTTCTGCAAGGGCCAATCCGCCATCTTCAGTTGTTGCATTCCAAGTTAAACCATATTCATTTCGATTGAACAAACCTGAAATTTCAAAACCAGCTTTACGTTGTCCATACAAATCTAGCGCAGTGCCTGTAAATTCAACTTTCAGAGTTATCGGTTTTTCCACACCTCTAATGGTAAAATTACCATTCAAATCATAAATATTTCCTTCCTTTCTGCGAATACCTGTTGACTCAAACTTCAACGTTGGATTATTCGCTGCATCAAAAAAATCATTACTTCTTAAATGCTCATCGCGGTGATCATTGCGTGTGTTGATTGATGTAACTTCTGCTTCAAATTGAATCTGCATATCTGAAAAATCAGCAGCATCTGAATACATAGTAGCTTTGTACATATCAAATGTTCCAGAAACATTTGTAATAAGCATGTGTCGCACTTTGAACATTATTTCACTGTGCATAGGGTCAATTAACCAAAGTTGTGTAGGCATATTTATTTTGTTTTTAGAGTGTTAAATTTATCCATTGCTTCTTCAAAATCAAAATTATTAATAGAAGTAGAAACATCCATAAGTAATCCAACTAAAGCATCATTAAGTTTTATATTTTCGATTAAGAAACTGCATTGTTCAATCGAAACAGGATCATTGTCAACGATAGCAATCTCCAGTTTTTTTAGCATTTCATCAAGTTCAGCATCAGAAACATCTTGCTTATTGTTGGTGGACGCTATTTCCAATGTGCCAAGAAAAACATGAATACGATCTAGGTAAATTTCTAATACATTAGCCACCTCTTCCAATTTGTTTTGAAGGATTGGTGTAAAGTTTAAACTACCTCCTTTAATGTGTAGTTTAAATTCTAACGTAAGTTCTTGCGCTAATTTGTATACTTCAGTAATACCAATATTTCCAGAAACACCTGCCAGCGTATGCAGCAACATTCCTGTTTCATCTAGTCTGTTTTGTGTTTGTAATTGATTAGCCTTTGCTTTAAAACTTCCATAATTTTCTACGAATGTTCTTAACAGTTTTAAATAGACCTCTTCTTTACCTGCAGCCCTGCGTAAACCAGTAATCGTATCTATTCCTACTATATTAATGTTATTTACGACCGTCTCAACAACCACCTTATCACGCTTACTTTCCTTTTGCTGCGTATTAACTGATTTGGGAGCTAAGAATTTTCTTAAAGTCATATATAAAAACTCAGGATCAATTGGTTTGGTTATGTGATCATTCATTCCAGCAGCCAAACTTTTCTCCCGCTCTCCTTTCATGGCATGCGCTGTCATTGCAAGAACAGGTAACACCTTATTATTCAATTCTTCTCTTATTTTTCTAGATGCTGTTAGTCCATCCATTACAGGCATTTGAATATCCATCAAAACTAAATCGAAATCCGATTCTTTTAATTTTTCAATTGCTTCTGCTCCATTCCATGCACTATCGCATACAATCCCTACGTCCTTGAGCAGCTCCATGGCCAATTCCATATTAATCTCATTATCTTCAACCAACAAAATGCGTTTCCCTTCGAGGTAAGACTTATGATCTGTATCATTTTGTTTATTCAGCTTATGAGCTTCTACTTTTTTCTTTCCGAGTTGCAATATTTTATTTACCGAATCGTATAATGCAGATGGATTTACAGGTTTAATTATCAAACCATCCACTTCATGATCTCTAGCTGCTTTACGCACCGTATCAAGTCCATATGCTGTTACCATAAGCACAGCAGGTATTTCTCCAGCATGTTGCTTTTTGAGTTCATTTACTAACTCAAGTCCATCCATTCCTGGCATTTGCCAATCTACAACGATCAGAGAAAAAGGATCTTTATCAGTATGATTTTCGAATTTTTCAAGTGCTTCAGCACCATTCTTTGCAACCGTAACATTAAACCCTAAGGAGGTTAACATGTCATTTAATACCATTCGGGCACTTTCAGAATCATCAACAAGCAGTGCATTTAACCCTACAATATTTTCAATTGTGTCAATATGATTATTCATATTGTCTTCCAATGAAAAATAAGCATTAAAAACAAAATCAGAACCCTGACCCGCGATACTTTTTACTGTCAATTCTCCATCCATTAAATGGACAATATTTCTACAAATGGCCAAGCCCAAACCTGTACCTCCATATTTTCGGGTAGTCGAAACATCTGCCTGTTGAAAAGGCTGAAACAAATTTTTGATTGCTTCTTCGCTTAATCCAATTCCATTATCCTTAACAGAAAAACGTAAAATGGCTCCATAACTCATTTTCTGTATTGCTGTAACCTCAATTTTTATTTCACCTTTTTCTGTAAATTTGGCTGCGTTATCGGTTAAATTGAGGAGAACTTGACGCAACCTCACCGAGTCGCCCATAAGCACTGGGGGGATCTTAGGATCAATGTAGGTTACCAATTCAACCTCTGGTTTCTTTTGAAGTTTTATATTTACCGTTGCAGCAATATCAGCGATTAGCTCTTCCAAATAAAGGTGTGTTACTTCCAATGTAAGCTTTCCTGCCTCTATTTTAGAAAAGTCTAAGATATCATCGATAATTCTCAATAAATTTTTTGCAGAGGTTTCAATCTTATTATTAAAATCTCGTTGTTTTTCATCCAAAGATGTCTTACTAATTAAGTAATTCATACCCAGAATTGCGTTCATTGGAGTTCTAATTTCATGAGACATGTTAGCCAGAAACTCACTTTTAGCCTTATTGGCATTATCCGCAATCTCTCTCAATTCAGACATTTGCCTGTAACGTTCTTTAATCTGCTTGTTTTTTTCATTCACTAAATCTAATTGACGTCCTACAAAAGACACAATCAATCCTAAAAGGAATGGTGCAATGTCAACTATCCAGAGTGCAGGAGAAGCTTTTTGACATTCAATAAAATTATGCAAGGAATAACCCATATTTCTATAGGAACATTCAAGAAGTGTACCTACAATTGGAAATAAAAAGCCCATTGTAACACCAATGAAGGTGTACTTTTGCTTTTGTGTAAATCGATTTTTTGGTGTTGCTGTATTAATTTGACTCATTCATCATTTTGCATCTTGCACAAACATAAGGAAAATCAAATAATTTTACTGTTTGATTTTTAAATATTTTTAGGACTTTTTGTTGATCTGAAAATTTAATGGTCTAATTCATAAATTCAACACCAGTAGGAATAACTTTTTTTGATGTTAGATATCATGTTTTATTCGGAGGATTGGACTAATTCAAAGTTTAATTTTAAGCTCCTAAAGATGGAATTTTATAAAGAAACCATACTCTTTGTTGGTGTTTATTTCAACAACAAGTTAAAACTGTGCCGAAAAAGGAATGAAATAAGCGTACCGAGCTCCCATTGGTGAAGTCTTTATACTCGCACCTGTGAGATTTATTAAAAGATTGCTAGGTTTAAATATAAATTTATTGACTACGGAATTATGTTGTTACTTATTGTATAGAAATTCTTCTTAATGAAATAATTCCTTTATTGTCAGTAACTTCTATGAAATAGATACCTTTTGTTTGATCGATCGCATAATTAATTAGTCTTGTATTTTGAAATGTTTGTGACTTCAGTTCATGCCCAATTATTGAAATTAAACGAACTTTAACAGAAGCTTGGTCGTTTGTAAATTGAATGGATATGTTTTCTGATGTTGGATTTGGGAACAACATAAAATTAGCATTAATTTCTTTTTCGTCTATTCCAACAATATTAATTACGTTGCAAAGAGATGTATCAATACAGAGGCCATTATTTATGATTACTGCATAACTACCGCTTGCTACTGCCGTAAACGATTGACTTGTTTCGCCAACAATGGCTGCATAATTGTTATTGCAATTTACCCATTGATAATTTGCACCTGTTTGATTTGCAGTTAATGTTTGACCTACTTGAGAAACGGTGTTTTGAGTATTACTTATAGTTAGATTTAAAGTAATAGTGGAATCGCAACCATTGGTATTTGGAGTAACGTAAGTGGCAGTATTATTTGAACTGGTGTATGTGATTCCATTAATCCATGTAAATGTATTACAAGCCGATACCACATCGACTGATACACTAGGTTGGTTAATTGTTAGGTTTAGCGTAATTGTTGAATCGCAACCTACAGCATTAGGAATTACCTGTGTTGCTGTGTTATTAGAACTTGTGTAAGTGATTCCATTTATCCAAGTGTATGCGCCACAAGCGGATTGAATATCAGTAGACGAACTTGATTGGGTGCTGATAGTTAAGTTCAAAGTAATTATTGAATCGCATCCAGCCGCATTAGGAATTATCTGTGTAGCTGTGTTGTTAGAACTTGTGTAGGTAATGCCGTTTATCCAAGTATATGTGCCACAGGCCGCTTGAAAATCAACTGCTGAAGTTGGCTGGCAATTGCCTGAAGCAAACTTTTGAATATAAACCTCTGAGTCTGCACCAACAGCAACTAAGTTGGTAACACCGTTTCCTGGATTAAAATCAACAGTAGAATCGAAGTAACCGGTGGCTAACAGATCACCTGCAGCATCAATGGTAATTGATTGTCCTAGATCAATAGAATTAGCTCCAATTTTTACTGCCCAAATGTAGTTGCCATTCACATCTAACTTTTGATAATAGATATCTGAAAATCCTGCTGAGGTAAGGTTTAATGTTGTTGGTCCAGGATTAAAATCTGCAGTTGAAGTAAATTCGCCCGTTGAATAAACATTGCCTTGGGCATCTGTGTCAATAGCATAGCCAAAATCATCGCTTGAACCACCCATTTTTTTAACCCAAATAAAATTACCGTCAACATCTAATTTTTGGACAAAAATATCGCGTCCACCACTCGATGTAATATTTGCTACACCTACTCCTGGGTCAAAATCAGCTGTGGTTGAAAAATAACCCGTAGTTAAAACATTACCATTGGCGTCAATACTAATTGATTGACCAACATCCCAACTTGAGCCACCCATTGATTTAGCCCAAACCAAATTCCCACTAGCATCTAATTTTTGAATAAATGCATCAAGCTGTGTTGAAGTGAGGTTTAATGCTCCTGCACCTGGGTCGAAATCAACAGTTCCTACAAAGAGGCCAGTTGTATAAACGTTTCCAGTTGCATCAGTGGTGATGCCAAATCCTCTATCAGGATTTACACCTCCAATATTTGTAGCCCATTGGAAGTTTCCATTTGCATCTAATTTTTGAATAAAAACATCAACATTTCCGTTTGAGGTAAGACTCAATGTTCCTGCCCCTGAGTCAAAATCTGCTGTTCCAGCAAACTCACCTGTAGTGTATACATTTCCATTGGCATCTGTTGCAAGTGCGTTTCCAAAATCATCACCAGTGCCACCCATGGATTTAGCCCATAAAAAGTTTCCATTGGGATCGAGTTTTAATACAAAAATATCTCTTGCTCCGTTTGAAGTAAGCGTGGTAACACCTGCTCCCGGGTCGAAGTCTGTAGGCCCAAAGAAGTGCCCTGTTACTAATATATTTCCATTTTGATCTAACGCTATTGAAAGTGGTACATCATTTTGTGCAGATCCAATTGCTTTTACCCATTGAAAGTAGCCATTTGCATTTAATTTTAAAATAAAAATATCATATCCTCCATTGCCCACTAAGAAATTGCCTGCAGGGCCTGGGTCAAAGTCTACAGCGAGTCCTTGAAAATATCCAATGGTGTATACATTACCACTTGCATCGGTTGCAATGTCGGTGCCAGCATCATAAGAGCTGCCACCAACTGCACCTGCCCATAAAAAAGTTGGGGTTTGTGCTTTTAAATTAGTGCATGAAAGCACCACAGCTAATATTACAAATAAGTACTTATTTATCATCTCTGTTTTTTTTAGTTTAAAATATTTCGTAGAATAAATTTGTTGCGCTTAACCACTATTTAAAGATAGTTTGAGCAATTTTTTTTTAATGTTAATGCCGCGAATGTATTAATTTTATTTGATAGCTGACATTTAGCTTATTTTTCTGGCGCGAGTCTTCTGACTCGTGCCTTATTATCATTCACTCAAATCTCAACATAAAAATAAACTTTATTATTATAAGTTTTGTAAATGAGTAATAAATATAAAATTGATAACCCTGATGGAATTCTAATAACATTATTATTGATATGATGGCACGAGTCTGAAGACCACCCGTGTTCGAAACCTTTCTAAGAGGTGTTCCACAAATGCTTTGCTTTGTTCGGGTCTCCTCCACACATCACAATAATCTCTTTTATTATTGAATTATCTAATTCAATTTCGAATTTTAACTTGGCAGTTTTATACCCTTTAATTTTATTAAGTTTTTTGTAAGTTAATATCAGTATTGCTACTATCATTGTCATTAGGATCATTACTTTAATTCCATTAATATCGCGTGATACAAGATGTTTTGCATTGAGATGTTGCTTAATGAACTTAAAAAAAATCTCAATTTCCCATCTTTGTTTATAAAAG
>CAIKXD010000340.1 GCA_903831265.1 uncultured Bacteroidota bacterium | reverse complement strand
TTGAGATAATTCTTTTTTATTCTTGGCATTATAGTGTTCAGTTTATCCTCATGGATTATAAAATATTTTTGTTTTGGTAAACGTTACTATTCTTAACCCATATGGTATATTACTCTGGAAGAGGTCTGTACATCATTTCAACTCTACTAATACCTATACCACCTGTCCCCAATGCGGTGCCTTTAATTTGTAGTGATAATAAATCGCCCCTATTAAATGTTGCGTTACCTGTTAAAATATACTCGCCAATTGGCAAATTAACAGCTAAAGGGCTACTAAAAGCAGTTGTAACACCAGTAGTTGTATTTACAATATTTACTTGCTGAGTTACACTATTATTTCCGGTAGCTTCAATTACTACTCGTAACCTTGTAACAATACATTTTGGCATACTTAAATTCGTTCTTACATTGGCGGCTGTATATGCTGCATTACTTGTTATTGAATACCAGTTACCAACTGTGCCATTAGTAGTATAAGCACTAATGCCACCTTCGCCAAAATTAGTATATCCTTTATAAAGTTGATAAATAACCGAGCCTAAAGTAGAGTAAGATGGTGCAGCCGCCCCATTGGAAACTAACACTTGGTCGGCTGTTCCTGGCCCAACCCAAACGTCTGGATTATTAGCGCCCGCAGATGTTAGCACTTGGCCAGTTGTACCTGGTAAATTATTAGGCATCAATGCCCCACTAAATCTTACATTCCCATTTACGTCAAGTTTTTCAGTGGGGTTAGTTGTACCTATACCAACATCACCGGTTGATTCTATCCTCATCCTATTGCTACCATTTGTTTTAAAAGCTAAGTCTTTATTATCTGTAGTACCTATGAAATCTGTTCCAGGTGTGGTACCTGCATTACCGGCTAGCTTCCAATCGTTGTTAGCGCCTGTTGCTAATAAAGTCCACACAGTACCATTATAATAGTAAAAACCAGGTGTATTATCTGTTTGGTATATTAATAAACCAGACGCAGGTGTTGCAATAGCATTACGCTCTGTTTCCGTCATACGTGGTGTTAACATTCCTTTTGTGGTTGAGGAAACATCTAACATAGCGCTAGGATCTGGAGTTGCGCCGTTGGTATTAATACCAACATTTTGTGCGGTAGTAGTTTGCAAAACAGCTACAAAGGATAGGGCAGAAAGTAAAAATTTTAGTTTCATAAGTAGATATTTATTGGTTTTTAATTGTCTTATGGTTTAGCCAGTTTATCTTCATTTGTATTTGTGCAAACATGGCTATTTCATCGTGCTTTTTTTTGGTTTAGTTATCGGTAATTATTATTTTTTTACTGGTTAAGGGTTGGTTGTTTCTAATAATGGTTACATAGTAAACACCATTACAAATGGTATTTAAATTTAAGTTAAATTGGTTGTTACCTTGCTGGGTGCCTATTGGTTGGTTAAGCATCACTTGGCCAAGGGTATTGTGTATAATCACATTATCATTACTCTCTATCAAGGAGTTTACAAACAAGGTCACGTTTTTAGTACCATTATTGGTAATGGTAATTTGGTCCGTTTTTCCGTTGCAAGGCTGTGCTGCAATGAGTTTTAATTTTTTAGTAGTATTATCAAAATCCGTTTGCCATAGTTCGTAATACGTAATGGCATCTTGTTGCACATCTAAGGCATATTGGTAGCAATGTTTTTGGCTTGTAGTGCCGTTACCATTTATTTTATCAATGGTTGTAAAATTAATTCCATCAACAGATTGAGTAAGCGTAAAATAATGGTTATTGGTTTCGGTAGCGGTGCACCATTGTAAAACTGTTTCTTTATTAACGCAGTTTGCTTCAAAGCTAATTAACTCAATTGGTAGTGGCTTGCTATTATCGTTCAAGGTCCATGCTCTAAAAAAATTAGCAGGAGTAACAGTTACACCACTAACGGTGTTGGTAACAGTATTAGTTGTACCTGCAGGTAAAAAAGTTGAGAATCCTTCCCAGTCGCTTGTATTTGGATTATAGCGTTGTGCTTGTAAGTTTGCTTCGGCAATTGAATTAAAGGTCCCTGTTCCGTTTATTGCTAACTCATCATCCAAATAAGTAAAATCAAGTGTAACGGCAGGTTTTGTTGTATAACCAGTGGCATCAATAATCCAAAAACGATCGATGGTTTTATCTGAATTATTTGTTATCGCATTTGAGCCCATATTAAGAACTCCAGTAGGCAGGTAGGCAGTATTATCATATCCTGTTGCTCTAATAGCTGCTACAGTACTTGAAAATTTAATATTTCCAGCACCCGCACCTGCTGATGTAGGTGTAATTGTAAGTCGAAGTTGTTCTAACGTATTGGATAAATAGGGCACTGTGATAGAGGTTGTTGCTGCGGCTAAATTGTATTGCAAAATATTATACTCGGATTCTAAAACAATACCATTGGTAGGAGTACCTGCAGTTATAATAGTTTTTATTGGTGTTGCAGGTGGTGTATTTAAAACAAAATAAATAGGTGTTCCACTTGTACCTCCGTTTAACTTAACCACGCCGCCATTGTTTAATACCAATTGCGCAAATACAGGCGCGGCAAGTAAATAGGCAATTGCTATAAAAAAACTCAATACAACTTTAGTAATTCTTAAACTCATAGGCCATTTTATTTTTTGGTTTATACTTACATTTATTTGTTAAGGTTTCGCAGCAAATTGTATTTTTTTATTTAAAGGTGTCTAATACGTTCATAATTTTTATTCTCACACGCAAGTTAAATTACTTTTATCTTAAAAACAAATTTAATACCTAAAACAATTACATCCAAAATAATAATAATAATGAAAT
>CAIKXD010000339.1 GCA_903831265.1 uncultured Bacteroidota bacterium | reverse complement strand
TTTCATTGCCTATTACTTTAACAGTATAAACACCAACAGCCAAGTTATCTAAACTAAGATTCTTTTGATTACTTCCCACAGTTAAATTAATTTTTTCTTCAGAAATTAATTCACCAATGTTATTGTAAAGCAATACCACAGCCGACTCATTAACTTCGGCATTAATAGTTAATAATGCATTGTTAGTAGCAGGGTTAGGGTAAACAGTTACTGTATTATCAACATAAACATTATTTAAACCAACTGTAGTAACAGTGTAAGGAGCACTTGTGCTAGAGCAACCATTAGCATTGAAAACAGTTACAGTGTAGCTACCGGCATTAGCAGGGAATAAATTTTGCAAAGTACCACCAACTATTGGAGTTCCGTTATAATTCCATTGGTAAGCAAACGCTGGCGAAGATTGTATTTCAATTCCGTTTGGAGAAACAGTAGGAACAATAGGATTTGAATTTACAGTTACTAAAATAACATCACTAGCCGCACATCCAGCAACAATACCAGTTACAGTATAACTTGTAGTAGTATTTGGAGAAGCAGTTGGGTTAGAAATATTAGGATTATTCAACCCATTTGAAGGGCTCCAAGTGTAGTTGCTACCACCGTTTACACCAAGTTGTATACTTTGTCCATCACAAATTGAAACATCGGCACCTGCAGAGATTGTAGGAGTTGCAACAGTTACTGTTAATTGATCGGTAGAAGAGCAACCGTTTGTTGTGGCTGTAACAGTATAAGTAGTTGTTGAAGTAGGGAATGCAGTAGGATTGGAAACATTTGGATTAGTTAAACCAATTGTTGGACTCCAAGAATAGGTAGTACCACCACTTGCATTTAAATTAGCAGTTTCACCTGAACAAATGGTAACATCACTACCAGCATTGATATTTAAATTAGTAACAGTTACAGTAACTGATGCAATTGAAGAGCACGTTCCATTAGTAACCTGAACATTATAAGTTGTGGTTGCTGTAGGCGAAGCTATCGGATTAGCCACATTTGCATTACTTAAACCAGTTGAAGGAGTCCAAACATAAACCTGACCACCAGTAGCATTTAACTGTGTGCTTGCACCATTACAAATAGTTTGGTTTGTTCCAGCATTTGCAGATGGTATAGCATAAACTGTGATGAAACCATTTAATGTTAAGGTGTTAGTTCCACTTCCATTGATGGCTGTTAAACTTACATTATAAGTACCAGGTGTATTATAGCATATGTTACTTGGGTTTTGAGTAGTGCTTGAAGAAGTTGTAGATCCCGGGAAAGACCAATTCCAAGCTGTAGGGTTATTTGTACTTGCATCGGTGAAGCTAATGCATGAACCAACACAGATAGATGTGTTTGATGTTGAGAAATTAGCTAAAGGACCAGCACTTGGATTTGATACATTGATATAACAAGTTTGAGTTTCTGAGTCGTTACCAGCAGCATTACTTGCTGTTAATATTACTTGAAAACAACCTGGAGTATTGTAGGTAATTCCACTTGGATTTTGTTGCGTACTAGTTGCAGGAGTTGCACCAGTAAATTGCCAGTTCCAAGCGGTAGGATTATTAGTTGATAAATCGGTAAAGTTTACGCTTTGGCCTGTAGTAATATTAAATGTATTAGCAGTAAACGCTGCAACAGGAGCAATGGCTGATGAAGAAACGTTGATGTAGCATGTAATTGTTTCTGAATCGTTACCAAAAGCATTAGAAACTGTTAATGAAACTTGGTAGCATCCTGGGAAATTATACATCACATTAGATGGGTTTTGTTGAGTTGAAGTATTTGGCAAACCACCTGTGAATGACCAATTCCAAGATGTAGGAGTATTTAATGACAAATCGGTAAAATTAACCATTTGACCAACTGTGATATTGATAGGATTACCAACAAAGGCAGCAATTGGTGCAGCTCCAACACCACATATACTATTGTGCGCCCCTAAGTAAGTTGTTGTATTTTGGGCAAACACATCCCATTCATTTTGCGTATCAGGCCAAAAAGTACTAGGGCGATCTATAGTATTTTTTCTAACTAATGTATATTCGGCAGTTGAACCTGAACCAACCAACCAATTTATACTTGGATTATTACCTATCTCACCAATTTTATCAATTATTACACCGTTTCTTTTCAATATAATGGCTTCATTTCCATCAAAGAAAGTAACGTTTGAAGTAATGTCTGTATTGCCAATAATTCCCTGCAAAGTGGCATTAGCGTCTCCAATTACATATACAGCATGTGAAGCCAATGTTCCTGAAAGATTTAAAGTATAAGTTGCAGTTGTACTTCCATTCGAATATGTTTCGACAGAATAACTACTTAAATTAACGGCAGCAGAACCAGCATTGTATAATTCGATGGCTTTGTTTTGGGCAGTTCCCTCGATATATTCACTAATTAATAATTTATCGCATGCTGTTGGTTGACCAATACTTGCAAAACAAGGACGAGTAATTGTGTTTGAACCACACGCATTAGAAACAGTTAACGATACACTGTAGCAACCACCGGTAGTTGGGAAAGTAATTCCTGTTGGGTCCTGTAAATTACTTGTTCCTGGTGTAGCCCCTTGAAAAGTCCAACTCCATGAGGTAGGGAAGTTTGATGAGAAGTCAAAGAAATCGGCTGTTGTGCCTGCTGTAAATTGACCAGATATAATGGCTGTAGGAGGCAAACATGAAGAATTACTTACTGTAATGGTGTAATCTTCAGTTTCACCGCTTCCAAAAAGAGTACAAGGATCAATAGAACTGTTTGGATTACCAGCTGCTCTGCTTCTAACACGCATTCTAATTTGACCTAAAACTGCGTTGTTTGGCACTTGAACATTAATCACCGCTGCCGTATTTGGTGTTGAACTAGTGGTAACTTGATACCATTCTGTGGTTGCAAATACACCATTATCATCCCAATCGAACCAAACCGAAATTATACTTGTTGATGTTGAAGTAACGCCTAATGAATAAATTTGGTTTCTTAACACAGTTGTAGTTGTGCTTCCTGAAGCTGGCCAATTGGTGTAACCTGTTCCATTTAAACTATTACAACCTGTACCCAAATTAAACAAACTAGAGTTTACTAAATATACCTCATCAATGGCATCAACAATATCGCAGTTAGCCTGATGTAAATTAGTTTCGCAATATGGAGCAACATTTCCACTAATAATGTTAACTGTATAATCTTCAGTTTCGCCGTAGGTGTAATTTGTGCAAGGATCCATATTGGCCTGATTATAAACACATCTTACGCGCATTGTAGTTGCACCTAAAGTTGCATTTGGTGGCACAGAAAAGTTAAAATTTAAATTTTGCAAGGCTGCTGACGTTTGAAACTCTCCCAATTTTTCGCCAGCATCTATAAAATCATTATCATGATTGTAATCTATCCAAACGGCATAATAATCAGTTGCGTAATCACCGCTTTGCACTGTTAAATTATAATTTGAGCTTTGCGTTAAGTTTGTTGATAAAAAGGTATAATCGTTGTAGCTTGGTCCGTTAAGCGCTCCTGTAAATTGATTATTAATACCTCCTAAAATTACACTATTAATGAAATCATTTCCAGAAGTTCCAGAAGTTGGAACTGGCACACAATAATTTGATGTAACTGGGGTTTGAATAGTTACTGTATAATCTTCTGTTTCGCCATAAGCATAACTAGTACAAGGGTCTAAATTACCACCTGTAACATCAGAACATCTAATTCTAAGTCTTTTATCACCTACTGTAATCCCAGTTGGAACAATAAAGCTGATTGTTACAGTTTGGCTTGCTGTGTTGGCAACTACCTCACCCAGTTCTTCATTTAAATCATAAAAATCACCATCATTATTGTAATCTATCCACATTGTATAGTATTGAGGAACAAACGTTCCTGCTCCAATTGAGGCTGTATAGAAAGTGCCAGTAGTTAAATTAGTTTGCCAAAGGCTACCAAAACCAACATAATTAGAATAGTAAGGCGCTGTAGGATTAGCACCAGAAACAACGTTAATATTGTTTAAGTTCAAACTATTAATAAAATCACCACTTCCTGTTCCTGAGGTATAACTTGTTGCACAATAATTTCCTGTTGATGCAAATATTTGAACATCATAATCTTCTGATTCGCCATAGGTAAAGGCACCACACGGAGTAATACCAGTTAAGGCATAAGTATTAACTACTCTCATTCGTGTAATACCACCGGTTGCAGTTAATGGCACATAAACAGAAAAATCAACTTGTTCACCGGCTAATGTTGTTTGATATTCTCCTAAATCTTCTCCAAGATCAATAAAATCACCATCGATGTTAAAATCTATCCAAATATGATAGGTTTCAAATGCACCGGCACCAGGCTGGTATGAACCTGCTGTTAAAAACCCAAAGTAAGTACTCCCAGGGTATAAAAGTGGAGGTGTGTACTGACCAACGTAATTATAGTATTCCGTAAATGGAGTTACTGAAGCACCCGTAGCATTGGCAATCGTTTCAAACTGAAAAGTTTCAATATAATCCTGCGAAGCTGAGCCTGTTGTAAAGGTTGGGTAGCAATATTGTGCGTTTGCACCTGCTCCAATCAATACAAAAAATAAAAAAATAAGTAATTTGTTTTTCATGAGGTGATGTTTGTTTGTTTGTATTTAAATAGTTTTTTTAAAAAGTCTGCAAAAGTAGTTTATTTTTTAATTCGACTGCATTGATTTCCTCTTTTTAACTTTATAGAAGGGTAATTTTTTATCAACAATTCAAAATACTACCTTTGAGCCAAAATTCGGACAATGTATTATCACTCCTATTTATTGGCTTTTCTATTAAGTTTTGGTGCTTTTGCTTTCGGTCAAAAAAAACAAGAAAACAAGCCAAACAGTATTTCTTCCAATGCTCAATTTGTGAACCCATTTATAGGTACTGGCGGTCATGGGCACACCTATCCGGGCGCTACTGTACCTTTCGGGATGGTTCAATTAAGCCCCGACACACGTATTGATGGCTCTTGGGATGGTTGCAGCGGTTATCATTATAGCGATAGCATCATTTATGGATTTAGTCATACGCATTTGAATGGAACCGGCTGCAGCGATTATGGTGATATTGCCCTTATGCCATCAAACGGAAATGTTAATTACAACACATCGAGTTACGCTGCCGTTTTTAACCACAAAAACGAAACTGCTACGGCAGGACATTATAGCGTAAAACTGAACAATGGTATTGCTGCAAAATTTACAAGCACTCAAAGAGTGGGTTTGCATCAATATAACTTTGCAGCAGGCGACAAACAACAAATTGTATTGGATTTAGAACACAGAGATAAGGCCTTAGACTATGTTATAAAAGTTGTTAACGATAGCACCATCGAGGGCTTTCGCATTAGCGAAGCATGGGCAAAAAAGCAGGAAGTTTATTTTTATATGGTTTTTAATCAAAAAATTAGTGCTAAAAAATGGCTAATTCATGACAGTATAACGCCAACTAAAATTGTTAAAGATGGGAACATCGATGGCGGACATTTTGGAAAATTACTTTTAACTTTTAAAAATTTAAACCACGGTGAATTACGCGTGAAAGTAGCTATATCATCAGTAAGTTCGGAAGGTGCAAAAAAAAATATGCTCTCAGAAATACCTCACTGGGACTTTAATAAAATTAAACAAGCAGCCTTTGAAATTTGGAATAAAGAGTTATCAAAAATAGAAATAGCAGAGGCAAGTTTAGAACAAAAAAAAATATTTTACACCGCACTATATCACTGTTTAGTGCAGCCCAATATTTATAATGATGTGGATGGAAATTATCGTGGCCGAGATGGAAAAATTCATAAAGCCAAAGATTTTGATTACTACAGTGTATTTAGCCTTTGGGACACTTTTAGAGCATGGCATCCATTAATGACCATCATTGACAGAAAACGTACACTAGATTTTATTAAAACATTTTTAGCGCAATATGAGCAAGGTGGACTTTTACCTGTTTGGGAGCTCAGCTGTAATGAAACCGAATGTATGATAGGCTATCATAGCGTATCTGTTATTGCTGATGCTATAAGTAAAGGGATTGTTGACTTTAATGTACCGTTGGCTTTTGAGGCTATGAAAAAAAGTGCTGAAAGTAAGCAACGTTATGGCTTAGGCCATTATATTGACAATGGTGCTTTGAGTATAGAAGACGAAAGTGAATCGGTTTCAAAAACTTTAGAATATGCCTATGATGATTGGTGTATTGCGCAAGTGGCAAAATACTTAGGCAAAGACAATGATTATAAATTATACACAAAAAGATCTCAAAGCTGGAAAAACCTTTTTGATAGTGAAACAAAGTTTATAAGGCCTAAAAAGAATGGCGATTTTTTGAGTCCGTTTGACCCCTACGAGGTAAATAATAACTTTACTGAAGCAAATGCTTGGCAATACACTTTTTTTGTGCCGCAAGATATCCCCGGCATGATTGATGCTTACGGCGGTGCGCAAGGTTTTGAAGTTAAACTCGATTCTTTGTTTAATGCAAAAAATAAAACAAGTGGTCGCGAGCAGGCCGATATTACAGGATTAATTGGACAATATGCCCATGGAAATGAACCAAGCCATCACATTGCTTACCTATATCACACAATAGGAAAACCAACAAAAACAGCAGAAAGAACACATCAAATATTAAATGAATTTTATCGTAATGATCCTGATGGATTAATTGGCAACGAAGACTGTGGTCAAATGAGCGCCTGGTATGTGCTTAGTGCCATAGGCTTGTATCAAATTTGCCCTGGCAATCCTCAATTTGAGTTTTCAACACCACTTTTCAAGCAGGTATTGATTAAGCTTGAAGACAATAAAAAGCTGCTAATCAGCAACCTTTCAAAAGGGAAACAAGAAAAGTATATTCAAAAATTAAATGTTCCGTTTCAAAACAAAATGTTGCAAATAAATTATCAAGATGTAATAAAGGGAGGAAGCTTAAGGTACCAAACCACCAACATAAAAGATAGCGCTTTTAATTATTACAAAAGAAGTTACGATGTTATTGATACCAATAATCAGATAATTATCAATCCCATTATTCATTCATCCGAAAATCCATTCATTAAAGATTCGAAAGTGAGTATGAGTGCTGCCGCTGGAAGCACTGTTTTTTACACATTAGATGGAAGTTTTCCTACTTTAGAGAGCAAGCAATACGTTGAACCATTTATTATCGATAAAAGCCTTACAATTAAAGCATTTGCCACTTCCAACGGAAAAGCCTCTAAAACTGCTATTGCAAAAATTCATCAACTCCCCCACCCCAATTGGAAAGTAAATTTAAATTGTGTTTACAACCAACAATACACAGCTGGTGGCGATGCTGGCATTATTGATGGATTATTTGGCAGTATTGACTGGAGAAAAGGCGGTTGGCAGGGCTTTCAATCGCAAGACTTTGAAGTGATTATTGATTTAACATCAGAAAAAGAAATAAAAAGCATTTCAGCTAACTTTTTACAAGATAGCAGAAGC
This sequence comes from uncultured Bacteroidota bacterium, assembly GCA_903831265.1. Lineage (GTDB taxonomy): Bacteria > Bacteroidota > Bacteroidia > UBA4408 > UBA4408 > CAIKXD01. Next base: position 11,706 of record CAIKXD010000339.1, on the reverse strand, counting down.
TGGATCTTAATGCCAAAAACAGTGCTATACGAATACAGTTTAGATGGAAAAAAATTCGTTCCACTGGCTGAACTGAAAAACGAATTAGCAGCCAATGAAAATACGGTGGTTACAAAATCTTTTGTTAAAGAATTTGCACCTACTAAAGTTCGCTATGTTAAAGTAAAGGCAACTAACTATGGCAAACTACCATTGTGGCATCAAGGGTTTGGAGGTGATGCCTTTATTTTTATTGATGAAATAAGCATAAATTAATTTAAACAAATGGAAGATTTTAAAAATAAAGAATGGCACGATGATGAGCAAAACTGGAAATTGGGTATCTTTTACTTCAATTCTGCCGACCCAAGAATTTTCCCTCCCAAACGCATCAAGCAATTAGGCTGGACGCTTAATTTTGCTCGTTGGCAAGCTTGGATTATTTTGTTCCTTATTTTATCATTAATTGCTTTTTTGGGTAAACTTTCTTAAGCATTTAAAGTTGTATCTTTGCCCAACTCAAGTTTAAAATGCAATTTAATAAAACCAAACTATACGGAATTATTTTTGACAAATGTCCGCGTTGTCTTTCCTCAAATTTATTTATAGATAGCAATCCATATCATCTAAAAAATCTCACAAAAATGCATCAACAATGCAACAAGTGTGGCTGCAATTTTGAAAAAGAAACATGGTTCTTTTATGGCGCTATGTATGCCAGCTATGGTTTAAATGTTGTTTGGGGCATGTTATTATTTGCACTCTACTATTTGTTTTTTTGGGAATTGTCCTTGCACTATTTTATTCTTTTTTTAAGTTTAAGTATAATATTATTATTTCCATTGATCTTAAGAAAATCGCGTGTTTTATGGCTCAATCTTTTTGAGAAATATGACAAAAATGCGTTAGAGAGTCATAGTAAAAAAATATTGAATCCCTCTGTATAATGTACTTACCTTTATTACTTCCATAAAAGATGTATGCTGTTATAGATATAGAAACAACAGGCGGCAGTTATAAAAATGGCAAAATAACTGAGATTGCCATCCTGCAATTTAATGGGTATGAGGTCACCGATAAGTTTGTTACGCTTATCAACCCAGAAATACCAATCCCCTGGTTTGTGAGAAATCTAACTGGCATTGATGATAAAATGGTATCAAATGCGCCAAAGTTTAGCGAAGTTGCCAACAAAATAGCTGCATTTACAGAAAACCGAATATTCGTTGCACATAACATAGGTTTCGATTATAATTTTGTACAACAAGAATTTATGTACCTGGGGCATCAGTATGAAAGAAAAAAAATGTGCACTGTAAAATTAAGCCGTAAAATTGTACCCGATTTACCCTCCTACTCGCTTGGCAAACTTTGCGACAGCCTCAAAATAGAAGTGTTTGACCGACATCGTGCCGAAGGCGATGCACAAGCAACAGCCCTACTTATGCGCAAACTACTGCAGTTAAGCAATAAAAATCAAATTAAAATTTTATGATTTCGGATAAAATTAAACCACTTTACATTAAAGTATTTTTATCTATCATTTACACGGTTGGTGTTTTTGGAATGTTATTAAAGCCCGAGCTTTTTGTTCCTTTAACACCCATTAATTTGTTGATTACTTGTTTGTTGCTGTTGGCTTTTTATCCCTTTAAAGAAAAAGATTTTATACGATATGTAATTTTTTTATTTGCTGCAGGATTTGCTGTTGAAATGATTGGTGTGCAAACAGGTAAAATATTTGGCTCGTATTATTATGGGCATGCACTAGGTTTTAAACTAAAACATGTGCCTTTGTTAATTGGTGTAAATTGGGTTATGCTTACTTTGGCCACGCATACTATTGCACAAAAATTTAGCGATAAATTATACGTCACAGCAACTATTGGTGCAGCTTTAATGGTTTCTCTCGATTTTTTAATTGAACAGGTAGCCTCAAAATATCATTTTTGGCATTGGCAAAACGACACTATTCCACTGCAAAACTTTGTGGCTTGGTTTATCATCAGCTTTTTCTTTCACGGTTTAGGATCAGTAATGAAATTTGATAAAGAAAATAAGATGGCGGTATTTATATTTTGGTTGCAAATTATTTTCTTTGCCATCTTAAATTTAGTAAACTTTTTTAGTTTGTGATTGTTTTTTTTGCACCTTTATTTCGAAATTAAATTAATACATGATAGATAATATTTTAGTTGTTGTTGTTACCTTTTTCTTTATGGAATTTATGGCATGGTTTACCCATAAATTTGTGATGCATGGTTTTTTATGGTATTTGCATCGCGATCATCATCAAGGTCATGAAGGCTTTTTCGAAAAAAATGATGCCTTCTTCTTAATATTTGCTGTGCCGAGTGCCTATTGTTATATTACGGGTTTAATGAATAATGACTTTAGATTATTTATTGGTATTGGAATTAGCTTGTATGGTTTTGCCTATTTTTTAGTGCACGATATTATTATACATCAACGCTTTAAATTGTTCAGAAATTGGAATAATAAATATATTTTAGGGATAAGAAGAGCGCATAAAATTCATCATAAACATTTCAATAAAGAAGATGGAGAAAACTTTGGGATGTTAATTGTTCCTTTAAGATATTTTAGTCTCAAAAACGACAACTCACTTTTAAAATGAGTTTGTACGCTTGGTTAATGATAGGCTCTCTAGCTGGTCCGCTCCTACTGAGTTTCGATAAAAAAGTAAGTTTTTACAAATGGTGGCCGGCGCTCTTTTTAGGCATTTTGATAAACGGAGTTTTTTTTATTTTGTGGGACTCGTGGTTTACCAGCGAAGGCATTTGGAGTTTTAATCCTATTTATGTTGCTCCCTATCGTTGGCTATTGTTGCCGCTCGAAGAATGGTCCTTTTTTATCGTCATTCCTTATTGTAGTGTTTTTATTTATGCATGTTGTAAAGGCTACGTAAAAGATGACTTTTTTAAAAAGTTAGTGAGTACTTTTAATATTTCTTTTATTTTCATACTTCTTATTGCCATTGTATTTTTTAACGAGCAACGCTATACATTTTACAATAGTATTTTTGCAGTAGTCCTTTTAATAATTCACCAATTTTATTTAAAGAAATCGTATATGGGTTATTTTTGGATGGCCTACTTTATACATTTAATTCCTTTTTTTATTGTAAATGGTGTACTAACTGCAAAACCAGTAGTTATTTATCATGCTGCAGAAATTATAGGTCCACGAATTTATACTATCCCAATAGAAGATAGTATTTACGCGCTAACTTGTTTGTTATTGCCTATAACTGTTATAGAATTTATTTTTGAATTAAAACCTCAACGCTCCAGTACTTCTTTAATTTGAGGCTTAAAGTAAAGATTACTCTTTAGAATTTTACCATCTTCCCTATAAATCGGCTTGCCATTTTCATCAAGCTTGCTCATGTTGCTGCGATGAATTTCGGTAAATACTTCTTCAATTTTGTGTTGTAAACCATGACGCACAATAGTACCAAACAAAATATACATCATATCGCCTAAAGCATCAGCAATTTCGGTTAAGTTGCCATCTTTGCATGCCTCTAAGTATTCTTCGTTTTCTTCTTTCATTAAATTATGGCGCAGCATAAAATCTTTTTCGCTAAGCACAGCTTGGGGTTGATGTTCAAAAGCAATTCCAAATACTTCATGAAACTCTCTTACTTTATCGATATTATCTTTTAACTCTGCCATTTTTTTTCATTTTTTAATTGTGATAAAGATATTTTAAGTTTGAATTACGATAAAAAAAAGTATTCACATTATTTAAACAATCATGGGTGCGCAAGCATAGTGGTTTTGAGCAAAGTATTCAATTGAAATCATTAAGAAGAGTTATTGAAACGAATTCAATATTTTGGAACACAAAACATTATTTGCCACTTACCGCAGAAACAAGCTATTTCAAATTTTTAATTTGGGCATTTCCAACAATAGCTTTAAGTTGACTAGATGAGGTAGAGTTTAAATTCAGGACTCATCCAAGTGCCAAATTCAAAAGCTAGGTCCTTGTGAGCAAAAGTACCACCGCCATATCTACCAGCTTTTGAAATTATACCAATGGCGTTGGTAGCATCAATCCATTTTTTGGGTGTTAAATTAAAACTGTTTAATCCTGCTTGAGTTTTAAAGGTTACGAATTCGTTACCTTTAAAGTTGGGGTTGTTCATTTCTTCCCAAATTCCTAAAAACTCAAGCGTGTTTCTATTTCTCATCCAACTGTATATCATCGTATCATCACCAAAGCCTCTAACCATATCAGTTAGCGAAATATAATCTAACGTATCTTTTTGGTAAATAGCTATCTCAACACCTTTTACTGTAATTGATTTATTTTTTGTCATTTTAATACTATTATTTAGACTTCTGAATGTTTTCTTTACATTAGATTACTATTAGATTAATAAATAATGTAGCTCAAAGTGAACATTAAACTTTACAATTGCTAAGATATCTAGCGTTTGAATTCACCATAAAAAAAGTATTCACATTATTTAAACAGGGTTTTAACAAAAGCATAAAAATACATTTAACTTTGCCCTCCCAAAATATATTACAATATTTAAAGCTATGAGAGAATTACTTCAAAAATTTGAAAATAAGAGTCCAGAAATTGTGTTTGAATGGAACGACAGCGAAACCGAAGCCAAAGGCTGGGTGGTTATAAACTCGCTTAGAGGTGGCGCAGCCGGTGGTGGAACCCGCATGCGTGTTGGTTTAGACAAAAGAGAAGTAGAAAGCTTAGCAAAAACAATGGAGGTAAAATTTACAGTTTCGGGCCCTGCTATTGGTGGTGCTAAATCTGGTATTAATTTTAATCCAGCAGATCCACGTAAAAAAGAAGTACTTGACAGATGGTACAAGGCAGTAATTCCTCTCTTGAAAAACTATTATGGCACCGGTGGCGATTTAAATGTAGATGAAATTCATGAAGTGATACCAATTACCGAAAAATATGGTTTGTTACATCCTCAGGAAGGTGTGGTAAATGGACATTTTAATTCAGATGCAACTATTCGTCAGCAACAAATTAATAACTTAAAAAATGGCGTTTCAAAAATAATTACTGATGCCAATTATTCACCCGATGTAACTAAGGGATATTTAGTTGCCGACATGATTACGGGCTGGGGAGTTGCTGAGGCTATTAAACATTACTATGACTTGTTTGGAGGTCAAATTGCCGGTAAAAAAACAGTAATTCAAGGATGGGGAAATGTTGGGGCAGCTGCCGCTTATTACTTATCGTCAATGGGTGCAAAAATTACCGGTATAATCGATAGAGATGGAGGTTTATTAAGTGAGAGTGGATTTACTTTTGATGAAATAAAACACTTATTTGCTACAAAAAAAGGCAACCAATTAATAGCCGATAATTTAATTCCTTTTGCCGAAATAAACGAAAAAATATGGCAATCAGGAGCTCAAATATTTGTACCAGCAGCAGCGTCACGTTTAGTAACACAAGCGCAGGTTGATTCTATGGTAAAAGGTGGTTTAGAAGTTATTTCATGTGGTGCTAATGTGCCGTTTGCCGATAAGGAAATTTTCTTTGGACCCATTGGTGAGTATACCGATAATCAAATAAGTTTATTGCCCGATTTTATTGCTAATTGTGGCATGGCTAGGGTTTTTGCGTATTTGATGCAACCCAATGCAATAGTAGAAGATAAGGCCATTTTTGAGGATGCATCAATCATCATTAAAAACGCCTTGGTTAAGGTTCATCAAAAAAATGATAGTAAAACAAAAATTGCTCAAACAGCATTTGAAATAGCATTGCAACAATTGATTTAAATATAAGAAATGGAAGAAAGTGCTATCATGCAAAGGGTTTTTTGGGGCAATCCAGTAGGCAATTATGTTTGGTGCTTGGGAATACTCCTTGTAGGTATTCTATTCCGTCAATTAATTTCAAAAGGCCTTTCATGGTTGGCTTATAAACTATTTAATAACTACACAAGTGAAGACGTTGGCTTTAAGAAATTTTTAGAATTATTACGCAAACCTTTTAGTTTCTTCATTGCTTTAGTTACCATTTATTTTGCTTTTTCTCAGTTAAATTTTCCAATTCATTGGAATATAGGTCCTATCGAAAAGTGGGGTTTGCGCATGTTTTTAATGCGTGTAATGCAAACCTTTATTGTAGTTTCATTTACATGGATTATTTTAAGGATTATTGATTTTGGCGGTATCATCTTTATGCAGAAGGCGCTTAAAACCGAATCTAAAACAGATGATCAAATTATCCCATTTGTAAAAGAAAGTATAAAAATATTGGTGATGATTTTTTCACTTTTCACCATTTTAGGCGCTGTATATAACTTGGATATTACTTCTCTAATTGCCGGATTAGGCATAGGAGGGTTAGCCATAGCACTCGCTGCAAAAGAATCTTTAGAAAATTTATTAGGTTCATTTACTATCTTTTTAGACAAACCTTTTGTGATTGGAGATTTAATTAAAGTAGGTGAAGTTGAAGGTAATGTAGAGAAAATTGGATTTAGAAGTACACGAATTAGAACCTTAGAGAAATCATTTGTTACCGTTCCAAATAAAAAATTAGTTGATACTGAGCTTGATAATCTTACCAATAGAGAAATACGTAGAATAAAGTTTGATATAGCTTTGCGCCACAATACACCATTATCAACCATCCAAAATATTATTAATGAAACTCGAGAGATGATTGAAAATGATCCTTTACGTTTTGATGAAGTTTCGGTGTATTTTTATGAATTTGGAAATAGTGCACTTATTGTGCGTGTAATTTATTTTGCAAATACCGCTATTTGGAAAGATTACATGGAAATGAGAGAAAGAATAAATTACAAAACTTTTGAAATTATTGCAATAAACAAAGCAGAATTTGCATTCCAAACACAAATGCTTTTAATGGATCGTACAAATCAAGAGGTCCCTTAAAATAACTTTGTTTATTCAAATTAAATCAAATTACTAAATTTCAAGCACTCGCATCCATTTAATTTTTCCCTTTTCAAAATTTATTTATCTTTTATAACTTAGTGTACTTTATACACTTATATTTGTGTTTTATAAAAATAAACACATGCAAGGTGAATTCATTTTTCCAGCTTACGCAGCTATCCCAGAAAGCTTTCAAATAAAAGCACCTATCGAGCAAAACACTTATTTAATTGATGGTGAAATGCGCGCTTGGGATGGAGCATTTCAAGATGTATATTCACCTATTTATATTAAAAATGAGAATGAATTAAAACCGCAACGCTTAGGATCTTTTCCTTTATTAGATGCAAATGCTTCATTAGAAGTGTTGCAAAGTGCCCGCAATGCCTATGATTTAGGCAAAGGAGAATGGCCTACCATGAGCGTAAAACAGCGCATTGCTCATATGATGCAGTTTGTTAAAATGATGAAAGAAAAACGTAGCGAAGTTGTTAATTTATTAATGTGGGAAATCGGAAAGTCGTTAAAAGATTCGGAAAAAGAATTTGATAGAACTGTTGATTACATAATAGATACAGTTGCTGCATTAAAAGACCTAGACAGAGATTCATCGCGCTTAAAAAAAGAACAAGGTATTTATGCACAAATTAGAAGAGGACCTTTAGGCGTTGTGCTTTGTATGGGACCTTATAATTATCCATTAAATGAAACTTTTTGCACGCTGATACCCGCATTAATCATGGGCAATCCAGTAATTTTAAAACCAGCCAAATACGGAATTTTGTTGCTTTCGCCATTGCTAGAAGCATTTAGAACAAGCTTTCCTAAAGGAGTAATTAATATTATTTACGGCAATGGTAAAGATACTGTTGGCACCATTATGGAAACAGGAAAAGTAGATGTTTTTGCATTTATAGGTTCAAGTAAAACGGCAAACACACTTAAAAAACTACATCCAAAACCCAATCGTTTGCGCTCTGTAATGGGGCTCGAAGCAAAAAACCCCGCCATTGTTTTGGCTGATGCAGATATTAGTTTGGCCGTTGAAGAATGTATTTTAGGCTCATTAAGTTATAATGGGCAAAGATGCACTGCCATTAAAATTATTTTTGTGCATGAACAAGTAAAAGAGCAGTTTATAAATTTATATTTAGAAAAATTAAAAACACTTAAATGCGGCATGCCCTGGGATAAAGATGTGATGATTACACCTTTACCTGAAACAAATAAACCAGCTTATTTAAAAGAACTAATTGAAGATGCCCAACAACATGGCGCACAAATTATCAATGAAGATGGCGGCTTAATACTACATAGTTTTGTTTATCCAGCTGTGTTGTATCCCGTAAATAAAAAAATGCGTGTTTACAATGAAGAACAATTTGGACCTGTGGTACCGATTTGCTCATTTCATAGTATTGATGAACCTATAGATTATATGGTTGAATCAAACTACGGGCAACAAGTTAGCATTTTTGGAACCGATGCTGATCAAATGGCGCAATTGATTGACCCTTTGGTGAATCAGGTGTGCCGTGTTAATATTAATAGTCAATGCCAACGAAGTCCAGATGTTTATCCTTTTAATGGGCGCAAAGATTCGGCAGAAGGGACATTAAGTGTAAATGATGCGCTTAGGGTTTTTAGCATTAGAACCATGGTAGCAGGAAAAGATAGCGAGATAAATAAAAACCTACTGAACGATATTTTAGAAGGCAGAAAGAGTAATTTTTTATCAACAGACTTCCTACTTTAATGCACATTAACTCATTTTAAATTAATAATTTATTACTATTGTTAACCTATTTAATAATTAAAAAATAAACACCACATGTATTTAATAGCCGATAGCGGATCAACCAAGTGCGACTGGATGTTGCTTAAAGAAAACAAAGAAACAGAATCGTTCAGCACCATGGGTTTTAATCCATTTTTTCATAATGAAAGTATTATAAGTAATGCCATTAAAGACAATGCAGCTTTAGCAAAATATGCCGATGAAGTAGAATTGATATTTTTATACAGTGCAGGTTGCAGTAGTAAAGAGTTGAAGTTAATTGTAGAACGAGGCCTAAAACAAGTGTTTACCAAAGCAAATATTTATGTTGATCACGATTTAGTTGGTGCTGCTTTTAGCACTTATAGTGGTACAGCAGGCATAACGTGCATTATGGGAACAGGTTCAAACTCTTGCTTTTTTGATGGCGATATTGTAACCGAAGAAGTACCTGCATTAGGCTATATTTTGGGTGACGAGGGCAGTGGAAGTTATTTTGGCAAGAAATTATTATCTGATTACTTATACAAAAAGCTACCGACCGAAATTAATTCATTGTTACATGATGAATTAAAGTTAACAAAAAAAGAAATTTTTGAAAACGTTTATATGAAACCGCATGCCAATGTTTATTTGGCTTCTTTTATGAAAATATTTTCGAGTTTTAAGGACAACGCTTATGTAAAAAACACAGTGGCCGCCGGTATGAATCACTTTTTAGTAAATCATGTGTGCTGTTTTGCTAACTACAAAAGTGTGCCTGTTCATTTTATTGGATCCATTGCTTTTCATTTTGAAGACATTTTAAAAGCGGAAGCTAAAAAACTAGGTATAGAAGTTGGCAATATCATCAAAAAACCGATTGATGGTTTGGTAGATTATCATTTAAAATATTTGATCAAGCCGAAGGTACATTGATTTGCGTGCAGCGCAATCGTATAATTGTCAAACTGAGGTGTTTTTTAATGATTGAGATGGCACGAGTTGGCAAGTACTTAAAGCTATTTTTTAATGATTGAGATGGCACGAGTTGGCAAGTACTTAAAGCTATTTTTTAATGATTGAGTTGGCACGTTTTTAATGATTGAGATGGCACGAGTCGGAAGACTCGCGCCAATTAGAGCCAGTTAGCTCGCGCCAGTTAGTAAATCTCATTGTACTCTTTGCAGGTGTTATCACCTGCAAATTTGTTTACTCCTTAATCTCCATAAATATACTTATCAGAAAGTCCTTTATGAAATGCTTGTGATAAATGAAAACCCGCAAAAGCGATTGTAACGATCCCGCCATGCGGGAGTGAAAAGCGCGACCACCCTGCGCGCAGGGTGGATTTGCCCAAATTATTTTACAAACAGCTAATTTTCAACTCTCAAACTTTATAACTTTCCCACCTTCAGACTTTCTAACTTTCTAACTTTTAACTTTCCAACTTTTAACTTTCCCACCTTCAGACTTTCTAACTTTCAACTTTCCAACTTTCCAACTTTCAACTTTCCAACTTTTAACTTTCCAACTTTTAACTTTCAACTACCTTAAGTTTTACCCCACATTAAATTTGAAATGATAATTTTGCACTTTAGTAATTAAACCTAATAAAAACAGTGGCAACTATTAAACCATCTATACCGAGAGGCATGCGCGATTTTTCGCCCAATGAAATGATAAAACGCAATTATATTTTTGATATTATAAAAGATTGCTTTCAACGTTATGGCTTTTTACCGCTAGAAACACCAGCCATGGAAAACCTTTCTACACTTACCGGAAAGTATGGCGAAGAGGGCGATAGATTAATTTTTAAAGTGTTGAATTCTGGTGATTTTTTAGATAAAACTGATATAAATAATGGCCAAGCTGTTGATGCAAAAAAGTTGCTTCCGCAGATTGCCGAAAAAGCGCTACGCTACGACCTTACAGTGCCATTTGCGCGCTATGTGGTAATGCACAAAAATGAGATTAATTTCCCTTTTAAACGCTTTCAAATACAGCCTGTTTGGCGTGCCGATAGACCACAGAAAGGGCGATACAGAGAGTTTTACCAATGTGACGCTGATATTATTGGAAGCAATTCTTTAGTAAATGAATTTGAATTGGTGCAAATTTTAGATGAAGTGTTTACCAGATTAAATTTGAATGTTGTAATTAAGGTGAATAACCGTAAAATTTTATCGGGAATTGCAGAATATATTGGAGCACCTGAGCTTATTACCGACATTACTGTAGCTATTGATAAGTTAGATAAAATTGGCAAAGAAAAAGTGATTGATGAACTCAAAGAAAAAGGTTTGAGTGCTGAAGCATTAGTAAAAGTTGAACCGTTATTAGATTTCAAACCAATTACTGTAATGGGTATTGAAACAATAGGCTATTTAAATAATTTAATTGGAAACACAACTATTGGTAACAAAGGCTTAGAAGAGCTTGCCGCTATTTTTAACCTTGCCATAAAAATACCCTTACAAAGTGCCAAATTTGAGTTCGATTTAACCCTAGCCAGGGGTTTAAATTATTACACAGGTGCCATTTTTGAAGTTAAATTGAATGATGCAAAAAGCAACTATTCAGGCAGCTTATCGGGTGGCGGCAGGTATGATGATTTAACTGGTATATTTGGTTTGCCCAACCTTTCTGGTGTAGGAATTTCTTTTGGTGCCGATAGAATTTATGATGTATTAGAAGAGTTAAATTTATTTCCGCAAGAAAACCTTAGTAATATTAGGGTAATGATTGCTAATTTTGGAGATGCCACATCAGACTTTTGTTTACGATTGCTACACAAATTGAGACAACAAGGCATTGCATCGGTTTACTACCCAGAAGAAGTTAAAATGAAAAAACAATTTGAATATGCCGATGCTTTAAATATTCCTTATGTGGTGATTATTGGTGAGGATGAAATGAAACAAGAAAAAGTGTCTATAAAAACCATGCAAACAGGCGAGCAAGAGCTTTTAAGTATTAATCAATTGACTCTGAAATTGAAAACAAAGTAGTTTTAATTAATTAATAAATATTTTA
>CAIKXD010000338.1 GCA_903831265.1 uncultured Bacteroidota bacterium | reverse complement strand
ACTGCAAATTAAAGAAAATAGCTTTAAATCAAAGATGTTTTAAAATAATAATCTTTCCTAAATTTATCTATCTTATTTTGCTTCTTCTAAAAAGTGTTTTAATTATTTATATTATCACACTTAATTTACTCGGTAATTAAAAAATAAACTAAGACAATAGCAGCCACGGTCATTACAAGCAGGGCTGTTATTCCCATTAAATTTGCCAATTTTCCATTAACATGCAAGCCCATAATTTGTTTGTTGTTAGAGATATGCAAAATAATTGCAATTAAAACAGGCGCAGTTAAACCATAAAGTACTGCAGTATAAATGAGTGCATCAATAGGCGAAATGCCAATATAGTTGAGTGATAATCCAAGCAATAACGAAATTATTATGATGGTGTAAAACCCTTTTGCCTCATGAAACTTTTTATCTAATCCTTGTTCAAGATTAAATGTTTCAGCAAAAATATAAGAAAGTGCCCCGCTAAGCACTGGGATAGCGATTAAACCTGTTCCTATAACACCAATGGCAAATAATAAATAGGCGAAATTCCCTGCTAAGGGTTTTAGAGACATGGCTGCATCTTGAACGGTGTTAATTTGATGTATGCCACTAGAGTATAAAACAGTTCCTGTTGTTAGAATAATAAAATACATCACAAGTCCGCTAAATGTCATTCCAAAATCAATATCCTTACTCATCTCGTGAATGATTTTTTTGTTAACTAACAAATGTGTTTTCCTATGTTTCATTTCTTCAACTTCCACTGAGGCTTGCCAAAAAAATAAGTAAGGCGAAATGGTAGTGCCAAGTATACCAACAATAATTAAAATAAATTCTTTGTTAAATTCAATATGTGGAATAAAAGTAGCTTTCAGTATCTCTTTAAAGTCTTGATGGTAAAGAAAAGGAACAATAAAATAAACTATCATTACAATGCATAAATATTTTAATGCAGCTGCAATTTTTACATAGGGAAGGTAGATAATTAAAGCGATTAAAATTAGTGTAAAAAACACGCAAAAAAAAGTAGCATTAATTGCAGGAAATAGCAAGTTGCCTACTGCTCCCATGGCTGCAATATCGGCACCAATGTTCATAATGATTGCAGGAAAGCTAAATAGGAGCATGATATACAACAAAGGTTTTGGGTAATGCTTTTTAATGGCACCAGTTAATCCTTGGTTAGTTACAAGTCCAATTCTTGCGCACATTTGTTGAACTGCAGCCATTAAAGGAAAAGCAACCATAGCTGTCCATAGTGTAGATAGTCCAAAACCTGCACCAGCCTGCGAATACGTAGCAATTCCAGATGGATCATCATCGCTTGCTCCAGTTACTAAACCGGGGCCAAGCAATTTCCAAAAACGTAAAAGTTTATTTGTTTTTTGTTTTTTATCTGATTCCATTTATTTCAATCCTAATGACTCAGTAATTTTCCGAAGTTAGAAATTTATAATGACATTTTTGCATCAAAAAAAATAAGATTATTTAATGATTTAACCCAGATTATGCATTAGGATTCGTTGGTCAATAAAATTTTGCAATAATATCAAGTGCTCACAGACTGTTTTGGATTGAAAGAATAGCGAGCTATTTTAAAATTAAAAATGGGACTAAGTGCTTAAGATTGAAGTAAAATGATTTGAATAGATTTCTAAAGGTTTTCTATTGTTAAACAAAGTGGCATATGCTTTACTTCAAAGTTAACCGAATTAGCAATAAAACATTTTTGATTGGCTTTTGCATGCAAAGCATTTGCTTTTTCAATCATATTTACATTTTGCACTGTTACTGTTGGATGCAAAGTTACTTCCGAAAAGCTTCCTCCACCATCTTCTTTTTGAACTAAAATTCCTGTTGGTTGATCGGTGTAGGAAGTAACAATTACAGCGGCATCGGCACATAAATGTAAATACCAAAGCATATGACAAGTGGCTAGTGATGCCAATAAAAAATCTTCTGGATTATGTTTAGTGGCATCGCCTAAAAAAGGTGTATCTGAAGAAGCTAAAATTGGTACTTTATTTTCGATTTCAATAGTATGGCTGCGCTCATAATTTGTGTAATGATCTGTTCCGGAGCCTTTATTTCCTGTCCAAGTTATTTTAAGCTGGTAATGGTGATTTTTAGGCATGTTTCAGAAAGCTAGTTACTCTTTATTTTTGCCTAAATTCATTGTCATTACGGCCATCATTTCTTCTAGAGAGCGCTTCATTCCTTCTGAAGAACCATCTAAGAATATAACATTGCCTTTGCCATTCTCGGCAAAATGTTTAATAGCTTCGGTCCACATCGTAAACAGAATTACTGATGTATCCATGTTTGCTTGTTCCATTTCTTTTGCTGCTTGCGACATTCCTTTGGCCACTTGTTCGCGAAAGAGCGCCACGCCATGTCCTCTTAACTGAGCCGCTTGTCTCTCGGCTTCTGCTGCAATTTTTATAGCATTTCCTTCGGCTTCGGCAGCTTTTGTTTTTGTAATTAACAGTGCTTGTCCTTCATTTTCTGCAGCTGCTTTTAAGTTGTTAGAAGCTACTACTTGAGCCATACTGCGCATGATTGCCTCATCAAAGGTAATGTCGTTCAATTGTAAATCAATGAGGTGATAGCCCCAACTTTCGAGCGTATTATCAATTTGCGATTTTACATCTTCAACAATTTCGTTTCTTAGTGAAAGCACTTCTGATTGCTTTTTTGTGGCTACAAAACCTCTGATACTTCCTTCTACAGTGCGCACAAGGGCTTGCATCAAGTTTTTATCATCAATGAATTTAAAAGCCACATTTTTAATAATTTCTTCGTTTTGATTAATTACTGCATATAAAAGCATAGCCTTAAAATAAACATTAGCTTGATCAAGTGTAGTGGCCTGAAACTCTAACTCTACAGAACGATTTTGAATGGATATTCTTTTATAAATTACCTCCACAAATGGTATTTTAAAACTAAGTCCAGGGGTGAGCATACGTCTGTATTTGCCGAAAACAGTGGTTACAGCAATTGAACCTTGTTGAACACTTGTTAGCGAGACGAATAAGGTAAGTGCTATTAAAACAATAAAGAAAATTAGAATAGGAGTGGCCATGGCTTTATTTTTTGTTCGAATTTACAACTTATTTTTTGTTGTGTATTTGTTATTCGAAAAAAAAGTTTTCTGCGGACTTAAAGTTGGCATTTATGTTCAAAAAATTAAAGAAAAGTGTTTTTTCTGGTAAATGATTTTGGTGTAAACTTTACCTTAAATTATCATTACAAGTCCAATTAAGAAGCAAGTTCGAGCATTCTTTTTTGTAAGATTAAGTTAAATTTGTAGATTTACGCTCGAAAAAAAAGAACTTTATTGTTCTAAAAATGTTTATTTCAAAACTTAAATTATGGCGATTAAAATTACAGACGAATGTATCAATTGTGGGGCTTGTGAGCCTGAGTGTCCTAATAATGCAATTTATGAAGGAGGCAATGAATGGCGCTTTGCAGATGGTACAGGTTTAAAAGGAGATTTTACTACTTTAAAAGGTGAAGGTATGAATGCTGATGAAGCACATGTGCCTGTGGCTATGGATGTTTATTACATAGTAAGTGATAAATGTACAGAGTGTGTTGGCTTTCATGATGAACCACAATGTGCAGCTGTTTGCCCTGTAGATTGCTGTATTGATGATGAAAATCATAGAGAATCAAAAGATGAATTATTAGCCAAGAAAACTTTTATGCATTTATAATGCTTGAACACTCAAATAAAAATACTGTCAAAAAGAGAGCCTTGTGTTCTCTTTTTGTGTTTTTATGGGGCTTGTTGATTACCTTGAATTTAAAAGCACAACATTTTACGCAGTGCTTTAATTATGAGGTGGGGAGTTTTAATGAATATAGACGCATAAACTCCAATAACCATAATTTTGTAAGACCAGAACTAAACAAAAAAGGTTCAAATGTGCTTTGGAATATAAATAATTCTATTATTACTTACTCTAGCACACCTTCTTACATGCAAATATTCCAAGCTAATCAAGTAAATGGTTATGCTAACTTTATTGGTGCAAATATTGTAATGACGTTTCCTGATCAGGATGATCAGTTTTTGTTTCAAGATTCTAGCGGTGTTACACTAATTGGAGAAAGTGGTATCCCTTTAAATAAGTATAATGATAAAAAAAAACTAATCAACTATCCCCACGGGCTTTTTGAATGCAGTGTAGATAGCTTTTCGATTGATAGTTTTCAAAATTTTGTTGGTGGTTGGACCACTTCATGTAAAGGAATAACACAAAACTGCTTTGATGCAGAAGGAGAAATACATTTTAAATCAGGTTTGATTATACCGGCCTTTAGATACACAAGAATCGACACTTTAAGATATTTAAATGATGGTATGCCCGCCATGAAAATTGACATGGAAACTTATTGGTATGAAAGCAATTGTAATTTGCATACACCAGTCATCTTTGCTAAGGGCTCTCAGGGTGCAAATGGATATCAAAACTATAGTTTTATTTATGTACTCAAAGAGTATGCGCTGGCATTGAATGATGAATTAGAGGAAGAAAAATCTTCATTCAACTTCAATATACTCAATGATAAAATACAAATTACAAATACAAGCCATCTTTCGCAAAGCATTAATTTTGTTGATTTAACAGGAAGAGTTATTGATACTAAATTAGTGGGACCTTTTCAAAAAAATATTTCTATTTCAACGCATCAACTTAGCAATAGCATTTATTTTTTGAGAAGTTCAAGTGGTGATAGTTATAAAATCTCAATACTGCATTAATGTTGTTTTATGTATAAAATTTATCTGTTTTATTTTCTTCTTATAACCAATGCAAGTTCTTTTGCACAGCCTGTTTCAGATGATTATTTAAGTTTGGTTCAAGATTCCTTAAAACCACTAAGTAAGGTAATTTTAGACATCAGAAAAGCCGAAGAAGAAAGACTTTCTGCTAATATTAAATTCAAGAGAATTTTAAAAACATGTCTTGAAAAAGAGGGGGCTCAAAATTTTGTTTTTGATTCTGTAAATGCAATCGCAAGGCTTGAGCCTGAAGACAAAAGTTTTGTAATTTTTAATTGGGAATTGCCTCATGCCGATGGAACATTTACCTATTTTGCATTTGTAATATCGAAAAATAAAAAGACAAAAACAGTTCAACTTACCGAATTAGTTGATGCTTCTGTATCCATTAAAAGGCCTGAAACAGCATTGCTGAGAGCAAACAATTGGTTTGGTGCACACTATTATAAAGTTGTTGCTGTAAAGCGCAAAGGCAAAAACTATTATTGTTTATTGGGTGCCGATTGGAATGATCGTTTATCGAAAAAGAAACTGATGGAGGTGTTGAGTTTTGAAAAAGATGGCAGTTTAAAATTTGGCGCACCAATTATTAACTACAATAAAGTTACGCTTAACCGTTTAATTTTTGAATACAGCAGCAACGTGAGTATGTCGCTAAATTATGATGAGAAAAGTAAACGAATAATTTTTGATCATTTAAGCCCAATAGAAGAAGCTTTAAAAGGACAATACCAATTTTATGCCCCCGATTTAAGTTATGATGCGCTTATATTTAAAAAAGGAAAATGGCAGCATATTGAAAATATTGATGCAAGGAATACTAAGTAGAGCGGGGTTTGAAAGTTATAAAGTTGAAAGTTTGAAAGTTGAAAGTTGGGAAGTTTGAAAGTTGACAGTTAGAAAGTTTGAAAGTTGGAAAGTTAGAAAGTTGGAAAGTTGACAGTTTGAAAGTTGGAAAAGTTAAATGTTTTACGAATGAAAATAGAAAGGTTTGAGGATATTATTGCTTGGCAGAAGGCTAAATTGCTAAGCGTTGAAATTTATAAACATTTTGAAAATAGTAAAGATTATGGTTTCAGGGATCAGATACAACGTGCCTCTGTTTCAGTAATGAATAATATTGCAGAGGGGTTTGAACGAAAGAGCAATAAGGAATTCAGGTTTTTTTTATATGTCGCTAAAGGTTCCTGCGGAGAAGTTCGCTCAATGTTGATATTAGCCCAAGAATTAAATAAAATCAACAAAGACCAGGCTCAACCCTTGCAGGTGTTAGCCGAAGAAATTTCGAGAATGATTTCGGGATTGATTAAGACTCTATAAACTATCATATATAAAAAAAGCGCAGCTCACATTTGAACTGCGCTTTTTCTTTAGGATAGAAAATTATTGAACTGTAATTTTAGCGAAAGAACTTCCAACCTTTAATTGATACATTCCTTTGGCATTATTGCTCATATTGATGCTGTATTTATTGCCAAAACCATTGATGCTAAATGGTACCATTCTTCCAGCTAAATCATAAATAGCAATACCTTGTGCTTGTATGTTTTTGTTTGATTCTATCGTAAAAATACCATTTTGAACCGGGTTTGGATAAACATTAAAACTTGTTTTAACATCCGTTTCAACACTTGTAACACCCATACTACGCAAACTATTTTGCAATAAAAATACACCACTGTCGAATATGCCGTCCATCACATCGGCAACTACAATTTTAAAATGATAGGTATCTCCTGCATTTAAGCTAATACCCGCAGTAAGCAACTGTGTGTAACCATCAAAAGCCACCGTGGTATCATTACTGTTATCTACATATAAACTATCAAAAGGAGTAGGGCAATTTGTACCCACGGTATTATCATGCACTGTGTTTATGGATACAATAGTTGCACTATCAGGCAAAATGGCAATGTTGGTAGCATTGTTTAAGTATGTTCCATTGATGCCTGGGCCACTTACTAACAATAAAAAAGCATCATTAAAACTACAGATAAACTCAGGGTACTCTTCGGATCCCCAAACATATTCGAAATAGATGTTTCCAAATGTTGGGATAGCATCAAATTCAAGTGCACAAGCATCATAAGTTTGATTACCTACAGCGTTAGCAATGTCTTGGTCAATAGCAGTTCCAAAATTATAAGAAGAAAAATATGACGCTGCGTTAGGAATTTGATTAGCAATTCCTGTGCTTAAAATTAAACCATCACCCATAGGGAAACTACTTACTGCTGAAGTCATTTGTCCATAGGCTTGGGGGTCGCAATTAATGATAAGATTGGCAATAGAAATTCCACTTCCTTGCAAGTAATTTGCAATGGCAGTATCGTTAATAGGTGCTACGGTAACTTGAGCTTTGGCTGCAAAGCTCAATATTGATGTAAAAAGAAGTAATGATTTTTTCATGGTTTTAATTTAAAGGATGAAGCTAAATTAGTAAAAAGAAGTAAACTAGATTGAAATTTTTTAGCCGCCAAGCAAAACGCATTTATTTGGCTATATGCTTAATGTTGGTCTGTCGATTTTTGCATAGCTTAATCTTTCTACCTTTTTGGTTGTGTAATATGCATCAACACCGGCTACAGTGCATGTTTCTAATTTTTCTAAATTAACAAAACCATCATGCTCTATGGCTATTTCATCTACAATAACTTCAACAATTTGACCAATAATGATGATGGTGTTATTTGAATTTACTTTTATTTTTTCTTTTAATTCCATCCCAATCTTTACCCTACTGTCTTGCACATAAGGAGCAATAATGTTTTTTGTAAAAAAAGGGGTAAGTCCACATACTTCGAATTCAGAAACATCTTTTGGGTAGCGGGCTGAGGTTTGATGTGCAGCTCTTATCATTTTGGGGTGAACATGATTAAGTGTATATTGTTTGCTGCATAAAATATTTTCAAGGGTATGTCTTTCAACTTCATCGGGCCTAAATACCATGCCCAGTAACGCTGGATTGGCTCCTACATGAAATATAGAATTAAAAATTGCCAAGTTAATTTTCTCTTGTTCGTTTATAGTTCCAACAAGATTTAGCGATTTAAAACCTGACATAGAGTTAATAAAGGTAGTGCGGTACCTTTGTTCCATATTCTCAATATCGTTTGTGCTAAAAGTTTTCATAAAATATTATTTCTATGATTACCTTATGCTAGATAAACCGCCATCAATTTTAATCACCTGCCCTGTTATAAATGATGCATCTTTACTAAGCAGGAAACAGGCCATAGAGGCTATATCATTTACATCGCCAAACTTTTGTAACGGGTGCCTTTTGGCGGCTGATTCTTTTTTGTTGTCATCAGATAATAATTTATTGGCCAAAGGTGTATCTGTTAAAGATGGGGCAATTGCATTTACCCTAATTGTAGGTGCAAATTCTGCAGCCAAACTGCAAGTTAATCCTTCGATGGCTGCTTTTGCAGAGGCTACAGAAGCATGAAACGACATTCCAGTTTGTGCTGCTACTGAACTAAAAAGAACAATAGCACCTTTTGCTGATTTTAAACGTGGCAAAACACTTTGAATTACCTTCACAGCGCCTAAAAAATTAATTTGCCAATCGCTATAAAAATCCTGTGTGGTGAGTCTGTGGAATGGTTTTAGATTTATGGAGCCCGGACAATATACTAAACCATCAATTAAATCGGGAAGTTGGGAAACATCTAAATCATTTTCAACAGCATTAAATTGTTGATGGTTGCCAACACTGTTCACTGCATTTCTTTGCGCGGTAAATACGTGATGCCCTTGTTCGTTTAGTTTTTTTGAAATTTCACTTCCAATACCAGAACTTGCTCCTATTATCAAATAATTCATTGTTTACGTTTTGATAAACAACACATCCGATAAAATATTGTTCAAAATCAAGACCGCTCATTTGATTGATAAAATTAGTGAAATTTTATTTTTAGAAATTAATCAACAGCAATTTTTTTTTAAAAGCGCTATCTTGTTTTAATTACTTTGAATGTTTGATGTTTCTCATCTGAAATTACATTCAAAAAATAAATACCATTAGGCAAATCAGATAAATCTAAGGTATATGGTAATAAAGCATTTTTCTTTGTTTGAAACACGATTTTACCTTGAATATTTACAATGTTAAAACTGAAATTTGCATCATAATTTTGGGTGCATGTTAAAGTAATTTTATCACTAGTTGGATTAGGGAAACATTGAATCTCAAATACATTTTTATTTTCCTTAATTTGATTAAAAACAGGCACAAAAACAGGTTTGTTGAATGTTCTCAGTAATCCATTATTACCAACTATAAATCCCTTGTGATTTATGTAGGTAATGCTTTTTAAATCATCAGATACACCAACATTAAATCTATTCCAAGTATTTCCATTGTTTATAGATGTGTATATGATACCGCCATTGGCAACGGCCCAAACAGAATCGTTACTCACAATAACATCAGTAAAATTAACATCCGCTCCTGAGAGTACTACATTCCAAGTTAAGCCAGCATCAGTTGTTTTAAGAATAAAACCATAGTCGCCAACAATATATCCAATGCTCGAATCTAATAGGCAAATACTATTAAAGTTTACGTTTACTGGTGAAATTATTGGGGTCCATAAATTATTTTGTTGTTTTAAGATGCTTGCATTATCGCCAACTATAATGGTTGTATTGTTTTTACTTGCAATTTTACTCAAGTTGCTATTTATACCTGTATTTTGATTTTGCCAAGCATTACCATTAAATTTCAATAATTTACCATTATTGCCTGCTGCAAGTGCAAAATTATTCGAAACAAAATAAATGTCGTTTAAGCTTTCAGAATTGTTGAATGAGAATTGTGTCCAGGTATTTCCTTTGTTGGTTGACTTTAGATAAGCACCATTGGCCATTGAAATATACCATGAGTTGTTAAGTGTAAAAATGGAGTTTAAGGCAATATTATTTGAATTTGTATATGCAACAGACCATGTTTTGCCGCTATCGCTTGTAGTCATGCAGTTGCCATCATTAAAAATTGCACAACCGTAACGTGGGTTCTCGAAAGCAATATCCTTAAAATTTACTGAGATATTGGTATTAATGGCACTATTTGGAAACAAGTGCTCAACACTAATAAAGTTTTGCAAAGAGCTGGTAGAAGTGCAACCAGAAGTATCGGTAATGGTATGCGCTACATCATATTTGCCGGCAGTGTTGTAATCATGTTGAGCATTAAATGAACTGTAGTTACCTCCATTTCCTGTGTTCCAATTGGAACTAACTGTTTGACTGAGCAAGGCATTGGGAGTAAAATTTACCAATGTGTTAGGAAAAAGAACCAATTGCTTGTCGCTAGTAAATGCAGCATTAGCTTTACTTATACTAATATTGCCATAATTGTAATTTGAACTTATTGCCACCGGATCATCTGCAACTATTCTTATTGTATAGTTTGCCCCTGAAATTATTTGATCGGGAATAAAACATTGTATAGTTGCATTGCTATCTGCAGCTATTCCGCCTATATCGGTGTAGTTATTAAAGCTCCCATTAAAATCACTTAAATGAACTCTGAAATTGTTGGTAGAATTAAAAGCACCACTCGTAGTAAATGAGATTGGTAGTGAAGCTCCACTGCAAAAATTATTAGAACTAAGAGAATCGATAAGTATCAAGTTGCTGCTAGGCGGTGTATTATTAATTGTAAAAATGGTGTTTGTTTCATCTTCTTGATTTACATCGTTTCCGTTTACAATTTTTATTTTACAATTGTTAGAAAAAGCAGCAGGTACTTGCCAAACATAACTGCTATCATTAAGCACAGAATTTATATAGTTATAGGATACACCTCCATTTATAGAGTAATATAATTTTACAAATGGAATATTAGTGGCCGACCATTTTATGGTCTGATAGCTTTGAGAATTAAATATTTCACCACCAATAGGATAGGTAAGTACAAGAAAAGAAGTATCATTTAAAATAGAAAAATTAGCATTGCTAATATCATTTATTGTATTGTTTGATGTAGATGTTATTTTAATTTTTGCGGCAACCGTCTGGGTGTCGGGCAAAAGCCAGTAATAATAGTTAGGAGTTGAAGGTACATTATTAGCAATAGTTAGGTAATTTAAACCACCGTTTAAACTGTAGCTAAGATTGATATTTGAAATTCCATTGGCTTGCCAAGATATATAGGTACCTGAGTTTGAATTCAATTGCTCTCCACCATTTGGAGAAGTTAAAATTAAAGAAGAACTTATATTTGACAAACTAAAATTTGCGTTACTTTCATCAAAAAAGAACTGATTATTACTATCCACAATTTTAATTTTAAAACTGCTGCCAGCAACTGCAGGTGTTTGCCAATTATAATAACCTAAATTGTAAATATTGGTATCAATAACAGCATAACTTGCGCCATTGTCGTTGGAGTATAATAAATCGATAAAATTAACGCCTAAAGATTGCCAAGTTATATAGTAACTTGAGCTGGTATTCCATACTTCACCACCGTTAGGAGCAACAATATTGAGTGTTGGATTACTTAAAATAAAAGGTGTTTGATTTTGATCAAACTGTGAAGAATCATTACTATTTTTTATTCTTATAAGTGCACTATTTGAAACACTGTTTGGTGCATTCCAAATGTAGGAACCTGCGCTTGCATTCACATTTGTGGCAATTGAGTTCCATGTTGTTCCATTGTCATTAGAAAAATCAATATCAATAAAATTAAGGCCAACTGCATTCCAAGTGATTGAAATTGCTGAACCTATTAAAATTACTGCGCCATCAATTGGGTTGTTTAATATTAAGTTGGAATCAAGAATCATTACACTTTGAGGAGCATCGTTAACATCAAAAATGCTAGAATTAAAATTGTCTTGAACTCTAAACCACACGCTGTCTTCATTCATATATGGAACTGTCCATAAATAATTTCCACTGTTTGTGTAATTATGGACTATAGGCTCCCAATTAATACTGTCAATCGAAAAATCAATATTTACATAATTAGATATTGAACTAGAACTCCAGTTTAATGGATAAGTGTCGCCTGAAAACAGGATACCATTTATATTTCCACTTGAAACAAATAAACTTCCAGTTTCAATATTAAAGGTAGTGCTGGTTATTGCAAATAAATTGGTGTTGGCAGCATTGCTAATTCTAATATTGCAATTTGAAGCATTAATGTTATTTGGCACATTCCAATAGAATAAACCATTTGATGCAGGTGTCAATGATGTAATTAATTCATAGTTTGGGTTTCCGTTTAAACTATATTCTATACGAACATAATTAATTCCATAACTATTCCAAGTAATTGGATAAATGGTACCAGCGCCAATTGATTCTTGAGGAAGCGGTGTTAATACAATAATAGAAGCACCGCTGCTAATCACATTAATGCCTCCACTTGAAACATCATTAACGTTTGGTTCATTTTCAAGACTTATTTTAAAAAGGCATAGCGAGTTTGGAGGGCAATTAATAGACCAAGTATAAGAGCCTGTATTTGCAACACCTGTGGCAAAAGTTACCCAATTTGCACCATTGTTAACAGAGTATTCTAACTTTAGCAATTGATTACTTATGCCAATAGAGGTCCAATACAAATTAAAATTTGTAAATAAATTAAAGGTGGCTCCTGCAGGAAAAATACTAAAGCTAATGCTGGGTTCAATGATGCTGAAAAATACTGCTGACTGATCGTTTATTGATGCGTTGCCCACATCTCTTATTCTTACTTTTGCACTATTAGAAAACCAATTTGGCACATTCCAACTGTATGAACCAGTTGACGCCAAAACTCCCGTTTCAATTAATTGCCAACTTACACCATTGTTGATAGAATATTCGATTGCAATATTGTTTATTCCTTGCGCATTCCAGGTAATATTAGAATTGATTCCTGCTGCTATTTGCTCCCCTCCATTTGGGTAAAGTAAATCAATAAATGAAGTAGGTGTATAGAATTCAAAAACATTGTTGCTTACATCATTTACATTATTATTAGCTGCATCAGCTACTCTAATTAATGCGTTATTGCTCGGCACAGCATTTACCAACCAAGTATAATTACCTAAATTGGCCTGTACAAGCGAATTAATTATAATCCATGTTACACCGCTATCTACAGAATATTCTATTTTTACATTAGCAATATTATTTGAATTCCATGTAATAGTTTGATTAGTTCCAATGCCCCATTGTTCAGATCCGGTAGGTGAAAGTAAACTAATATTGGGTGTTGGAGGAGTAATTGTAAATGCTGAAGTTGATTGATCTATGACTGTTGGAAATAGTGCGTCTTTTATTCTTACTCTGCAATTTGAAGAGGGCGTGTTTGGCACCAACCATTGGTAATAGTTTGCATTAGGAACGTTATTTGCAACCAAATTCCAACTAGTGCCATTATTTATAGAGTATTCTATTTTTACAAGATTAGAAACTAAATTGCCACTCCAGGCGATAATGGTATCGACATTAGAATTAAATACTTCGCCTCCGTTGGGTGTGATTAAATTAATTGAAGGGTTTACAATACTAAAAGGATTTTGGTTTTGTGATGTAGTAGCAGAATTGTTATCTGTTATACGGATAATACAATTTGATGATAAAGCTGCTGGAACGATCCAATCGTAGGATAAATCACTAGCCGCTGTATTAGCAGAAATTAAATTAAAAGTACTTCCTCCATTGGTTGAATATTCAATTTTAATTGATGTTATGAAACTGAATGTCCATTGAATATTTTGTGTACTTCCTACGGTCCAATTTTCATACCCAAAAGGCGATGATAAATAGAGGATAGGAGTTGGTTGAGTAATTGTAAACACGTTATTACTTTCATCCAAGACGAGCGCATTTATTGAATTTTTAATTCTAACTTTTACATTACTAGAATTTAAAGATGGCAACTGCCAGCCATAAGTGGCTGGACTTGATGTTAAATTTTGAACTATAACTTGCCATGAAACTCCATTGTTAATGCTGTATTCTAAATCAATAATATTTGTTCCAGTTACACTCCATGTAATGTTAAAAAAATCTGTTGAGAAAAGATTTTCACCGCCATTAGGTGTCAAAATTGTTGCATTTGATGGTAAAGCCTCAATGGTAAATGTGGGAGAAATGTTTTGCAATGTTGGCGCAGCTGCATCAATAATTTTTATTTTACAGGTTGTTGAACTCACAGATGGAATTATCCAATCATAGTTGTAAAAGTTTGGCGTATTCAAAACAATAGTATCGTAATTAAGTCCATTATCTGAACTGAAAAATAAAGATACATTATTACTAACAATAAGACCAGTCCAAGTAATATTTATTTGCTGATTAGGGTTAAATACTAAACCTGCTGTGGGATAATTAATAAGCAAAGAAGGGCTTACCACATTAAATGTTGCCGCACTCACATCTGTTAAAAGTCCTGCTGTAGATTCTTTCAGTCTTATGAGCGCGCTCGTGGTGGGGGTGCCTGAAACAATCCATGAATAACTATTTGAAAACACACTAACATTAGTAGCAATGGTTGTAAATGTAACACCATTGTTGCTTGAATATTCAATGTCAATTTCGTTGATTCCTGTAGAAGCCCAAGTTATTGATTGCGATGAACCAATTGCAACTGTTTCACCACCGTTAGGTGAAAGCAAAATTAAATATTGAGCATTGGCAATAACACAACTAAAAAGGAAAAGTGCAACAAGTAGTAATCTTTTCATGGGATAATAATTAGGTTGAGCACAGTTATAATACTAGTGCTTTTAATATATCATGTTTAGTAATAATAAATGTTTTATCTGTTTTAAAATCACGCACCAAAACCGCTGTGTTAGCTTGTGTAAGCATTTTAGAAAGAGCATCTACTGGAGTTGAAATATCTGCAAAAGGAAAAGCAGCTTCCATAAAATCACTTACACTTTTATGCTTAATTTCGGAATTATTGATGATTGCTTCAAACAACTTATTTTCATTGATAGAACCAATAATTCTTTTATCGCTGGTGACAGGTATTTGAGAAATATCAAGGCTATTCATTAAAGTTAATGCTTTTTCAACTGTATCTGCGGCGTCAATAGTAACCAATTCTCCACCGGTATTGATATTCACTAAATCCTTTGCTGTTAGTCCTTTTTTGTCGAAAAATCCTTTGGATCGCATCCAATCGTCATTAAACATTTTTCCAAGATATCTTGTTCCATGATCATGAAAAATAACAACAACAACATCATCTGCTGTTAAACTGTCCTTCAGTTGCATTAATCCTGCCATGGCCGAACCGGCGCTGTTGCCCGCAAAAATACCTTCTTTTTTGGTAATTTCTCTGGTCATCAATGCAGCATCCTTATCGGTCACTTTTTCGAATAAGTCAATCACATTAAAGTCAACATTGGCAGGTAAAAAATCTTCGCCAATACCTTCAGTGATGTATGGATAAATCTCTTCCTTATCAAAGATTCCGGTTTCTTTGTATTTTTTAAATACTGAGCCGTAGGTATCGATTCCCCAAACTTTAATGTTGGGATTTTTTTCTTTCAAATATTTGCCCGTACCACAAATGGTACCGCCTGTGCCAACACCAACAACCAAATGAGTTATTTTACCACCTGTTTGCTCCCAAATTTCGGGACCAGTTTGCTCATAATGAGCCATTGCATTTGATGGATTATCATACTGATTAGGTTTCCAAGAATTAGGAATTTCTTTTTCAAGTCGCGAGGAAACTGAATAGTAGGAGCGCGGATCTTCAGGCTCCACATTGGTAGGACAAACAATAACATCTGCACCGAAAGCACGCAACGCATCAACTTTTTCTTTGCTCTGCTTATCTGTTGTAGTAAAAATACACTTGTATCCTTTAATAATTGCAGCAATAGCAAGCCCCATACCTGTGTTTCCACTTGTTCCTTCAATAATGGTTCCTCCTGGTTTCAACCTGCCATCTTTTTCGGCATCTTCAACCATTTTTAAGGCCATTCTGTCTTTTATTGAATTTCCTGGATTAAATGTTTCTATTTTTGCCAATACCGTAGCTTTGCAGTCTTTTGTAATGTTGTTAATCCTTACTAAAGGAGTATTTCCGATTGTTTCTAGTATGTTGTTGTAAATTTTCATAATTATTCTGTGAATCACAAAGATAATCATTCATTTCTTTTTATTGCAGTTGATTTTTATATTTAAGCAATCGTTGTTTTGTTTTCATAAAGTGATATCATATTATTAATTTTTAAAATTAAATAAAACAGATATTTTTAATTAATTTTGGCGCTACATAATGAAAAAAAATGAAAAAAAATTACACCTTAGCGCTTTGCATAGCTTTTAGTAGTGTTTTTGCTCAAAATACAACAATCCCTTTATCGGCAAGAGCTTTTAATATTGGCAGTGCAAATAACAGTGCGCATGCTGCAAATAAAGAAGTTTCTACGCAAAGAAATTGTGGAACAATGGATCGATTGGCCAAAATACTTCAAGAAAATCCTTCTCTTTCAACAGAAATTGAGCAAAATAAAGTTTTATTACAAAGCTATATAAACCAAAACTATAGCGCTTTAGCCAACGAAAGGGTAATTTACTCTATACCTACTGTGGTTCACGTAGTTTACAGAAATGCAACAGAAAATATTAGCAATGCCCAGGTCATTTCGCAAATCGATGCGCTAAACAAGGACTTTCGCAAATTAAATCCAGATGTTTCTCAAGTGCCTTCAGCTTGGACAGGTTTGGCAGCTGATGTTGGCATTGAGTTTTGTTTAGCCAACCGAGATCCACAAGGAAATTTAACAACAGGAATTACCAGAACTTCTTCATCTCAAGCTTCTTTCGATATTTCTAATGAAAATATGAAGTTTGATAATAGTGGTGGCAAATCGGCATGGCCTACTGATCAGTATTTAAATATTTGGGTATGTAATTTAGATGGTACTTTATTAGGATATGCACAATTCCCGGGACAAGGTTCGCCTTCTACCGATGGTGTTGTTATCGATTTTGATGATTTTGGAACAACCGGTACTGCAACTCCTCCTTTTAATTTAGGACGTACTGCAACGCATGAAGTTGGCCATTGGTTAGGACTTTACCATATTTGGGGTGATGAACCACAATGTTCTCAGGATGATGGTGTAGCTGATACGCCACAACAAAAAGACAAAAACTATGGTTGCCCTTCTTTCCCGCAAGGCTCTTCTCAAGCAGGAGGAAGTTGCTCAGGTGCTAACCCTGGCGCCATGTTTATGAATTACATGGATTATGTTGATGATGCTTGTATGTATATGTTTACTAACGGTCAA
This sequence comes from uncultured Bacteroidota bacterium, assembly GCA_903831265.1. Taxonomy (GTDB): domain Bacteria; phylum Bacteroidota; class Bacteroidia; order UBA4408; family UBA4408; genus CAIKXD01. Next base: position 24,596 of record CAIKXD010000338.1, on the reverse strand, counting down.
AAAGCGAATATGCTGGCTGCACTTACGCAACAAAGAGCTGCTTTGCTAAATTCACAAGGATGTGCTGGAACTATTCCTAACCCAAATTCTTGCGATAGTATAACTAACATAGCCGCATCTGCAACCTTACAAGTATATAGTCCAAGCGATGTAAGCTCTGGTGGTACAGGTTATATTTCTGGAACAAATAGCTTTTTAGATAAAGCTAAAGCCGATAAATTTACTGCTAACTCAACCTTACAAGTAAAAGGAATGTGGATTTATTTTGGTGGTATGTATACACCTGGTAATGGAAGTTCAGTTGTAACTTATAAAGTATGGAACAACGATGGTCCCAGTGGAGCGCCTAATTCAACACTTGGGAGTCAAACTACTACCACGCTTAATATCTATAATAGTTTAATTCAAAATCCCCCACAACCAACCTATGTGCAGTTTCCAACCAACATTGTACAAAACGGAACCTTTTATGCTGGTGTGGAGTTTGACCCAACTAATGGTGATACAATAATCGTAGCAACAAATACACAAAATTTATCGCCTAATACTGCTTGGGAATTATGGAGTAATAATGTTTGGTATCCATACAGTGACGCAAATAGTTGGAATACCCAATTGTCACATGCAATTTTGCCTGTTTTATGCAGCCAAACAACCACATCTGATTTAAGCTATCCTCCAAATCAGTTTGATGTTGAGTTATACCCAAATCCAGCAAATGATAGACTATTTATAGGAATTGGAAATAATCTTAACAATAATGAAACGCTAGATCTTAAAGTAATAAATATGCTTGGTGCAACTATTTTAAATAACAAAGTATTGGTTAATACCTCAACTATTGGTCTTGACTTAACAGATTTAAGTAACGGACTTTATATTATTGAGATTAAACAAAATGATAAAGTTAGCATCAAGAAATTTCAAGTAAATCATTAATAAAATTAAGTTCTAATAGCTAAAAAAGAGTCCACTTTCTTGGGCTCTTTCTTTTTTTATATTTATGTATAAGCATATATTTTTTGATTTAGATCATACGCTTTGGGATTTTGAGCAAAACTCAAAAGCTGCCCTAAATGAGCTCTTTGTTGAGTTTACACTGCATGAAAAATTTAATTGTACGTTTCAAAAATTTATTGAAGTATATCATCCTATCAATCATAATTATTGGGATGCCTACAAAAAGAATGAAGTTTCGAGAGAGCAACTAAGAAATGGCAGGTTTGTGGATACCTTTTTACATTTTAATTATCATGATTTGACGCTTGCTAACATTATAAGTGAAGAATATATTAAAAGAAGTCCATATAAAAAACAACTTTTTGAAGGAGCTATTAGGGTGTTAGATTATTTAACGCATAAAAATTATCAGTTGCACATCATCACTAATGGGTTCAATGAAGTTCAGTTTATTAAACTCACCGAAAGTGGATTGTTGCCTTATTTTAAAACAATTACCACATCGGAACATGCAGGGCATAATAAGCCCAATGATAAAATATTTATGTATGCACTTGCTAAAGCTGGTGCAAAAAAAGATGAAAGCCTTATGATTGGTGATAATTATGAAGCAGATATTGAAGGTGCAATATTAGCAGGACTTGAAGCAATTTGGTTTAATCCCAATAAAGAAAAGTTAACTTCGACTTTAAATTTTAAAACGATATATCATCTGCTTGAAATAGAAGAGTTGCTTTAGCAATCAAACTGATAATAATTTACTCTTTCATTTTAATTAGTGCAAAAACCGCATAGTTAATCATGTCTAAATAATTGGCATCAATACCTTCTGAAACTAATGTTTTTCCTAAGTTGTCCTCAATTTGTTTAGTTCGTAAAATCTTCATCAAAATTAAATCGGTGATAGAACTCACTCTCATATCGCGCCAAGCTTCTCCGTAATCATGATTTTTATTACTCATTAAGTCTCTTGACATTTTAATGTATTTATCATACAAATCCATGGTGGTTTGATCTTCCATCACAATTTCGGTTGAAATGCCAAGTTCTAATTGAATCAAACCAATTACAGAATAATTAATAATTCCAATAAATTCACCTTGTATACTTTCATCAACTTTTGAAACACCTTTTTCTTGAATACTTCTAATGCGTTGTGCTTTTATAAATAATTGATCGGTAATAGAACTATTCCTTAAGATGCGCCAGGCAGTTCCATAATCTTTCATTTTCTTTGAAAACAACTCACGGCAAATAGAAATCTCACGGTTAAATTGTTCAGTTGTATTTGGTTTGTTAGTCATGTTTGGGTTAAAATACGCTTGTTGTTAAATAGATATGATATAAAAAATATTTGAATTATTTTTACTCCGATTCAAAATCTGTTACAAATTAAATGATAAATAACATATCTGAGACAATTCCTTTATCAATAAATGCAAAAGGAAATTTGATCCATCTTAATAAACCAATAGTAATGGGCATTTTGAACATTACTGATGATTCTTTTTATATTAAAAGCAGATTTAAAGATACTGATGAAATTCTTTTAGCTGTTGATAAGATGTTAGCTCAAGGAGCCACAATTATTGATATAGGTGCCGCAAGCAGCAGGCCTGGGGCTAAATTAATTCAAGATGATTTGGAACAGGAAATAATTTTACCTGTGATTGTTTCGGTTGTTAAGCACTTTCCTTCCGCTATTTTTTCTGTTGATACTTATAATTCAAAAACTGCCAAGGCCGCTATTGCCTCTGGGGCAGCTATTATAAATGATATATCGGCCGGAACTATTGATAAAGAAATGTTAAGCACAATTGCTTCATTAAATGTACCTTATGTGATGATGCACATGCAAGGGTTACCAGAATACATGCAAAATGCACCCCAGTATAATGATGTAGTGCACGATACAATCAACTATTTTATTGAAAGAGTAGGCTTGGCAAGACAATTAGGTATAAAAGATATTATTATAGACCCTGGGTTTGGCTTTGGTAAAAACTTACAGCATAATTATAAATTGCTTGGCTTATTAAATAAATTTGAAATTTTTAAGGTGCCTATATTGTGCGGCTTATCAAGAAAATCTATCATAAACAAAGTAATAAATACCACAGCAGATGAAGCTTTAAATGGGACTACCGTTTTAAACACAATTGCTTTATTAAATGGAGCTCATATTTTAAGAGTGCATGATGTTTTGGAAGCGCAACAAGCAATAGAATTAGTGCACTATTATTCTACCATAAACAGCCAATGAAAAAGGATAATCGATATATAATACTTTTACTTTTAATACAGCTTTTTGCGCTTGATACCGCTGCTCAATGTGGTTTGTATCAAATATATTTAGATCAAAAAATAAATGAAAGTGAATACATTATTGAAGGTGAAGTAATACAACAACAAAGCTTTAAAAGCAAAGCAAAAAATAAAATATTTACTTTAAATGCAATTAAAGTATTAAGTGTTTTAAAAGGCAATGTTTCTCAACAAATAAATATCGTTACAGCCGGCGGTTCAGTGGGTAAACAAATGGAATTTGCTTCCTCCTTGTTAAGCCTAAAAAAAGGGCAGGTTGGTATGTTCTTTTTGAATAAAGAAATGGATTTACCTGATTATACTGATGTATATACGGTATTTGCATCTGCTCAAGGTTTTTATAATTATAATTTAAATGAAGAACTTGTATCAGAAGTTTACAATTATTATAATTTCAATGCGTTTTATACATTACTTCAAGAGGATTATAATTTGAAAGTAAAGCAATTGTATCACCCAATTTTTTGGGAAAATAACAACAATGTTAATAGGCTTACTGTGATCAATAATTTTTCACCATTAACTGTTAGTGCTGGTATTGGAAATCAAATTACAATTAACGGGTTTGGTTTTGGAAACACAAGAGGGGCGAGTAAAGTGTTATTTAAAAATGCCAATGATGGTGGATTAACAGAGATCGAAGCAGAGCCCTCGCAATATATTTCATGGGCAGATAATAAAATAGTGGTAGCTATATCTCATCAGGCAGGTTCTGGAAAAATTGCAATAGTAGTAGATGGCAGCAGAGCGCAAAGTAGCGCTGCTTTGCAGATTAATTATGCTATTATAAATACAGGTAGTCAAAGTTTAGTAAATCCTTCGAGGCTGGTGGCACGAAATGCTAACAAGGGATACATTTGGAATATGAATGCGGTATTTGATTCAGACAGTATTGCTAAATCCAATTTTTTAATTTCATTTAAAAAATGGCGCTGTAAAACCTATATTAATTGGACTATAGGAAGTAATACCAATATTAATTATTCAGAAAGAGATACGGTAAGTGTAATTACTTTTGATGAAAATAATGAATTGCCATTAGGTGTTTTAGGACTCTGCTATTCATATTATAGCGGCTGTACTGAGGATGACTGGTTTATTGAAGAGCAAGATGTGCTAATTAGAAAAACTGATAAATGGCACTTTGGAGATCAAACAATACCAACCAATAAAATAGATTTTCAATCAGTAGTGCTGCATGAGCTGGGGCATGCACATCAGCTTGCACATGTAATTAAAAATACAGATTTAATGCATTATTCTATTAGTAATGGTGAGCAAAAACGGACTATCGAAAATGTAAACTTAGAGGCTGCGCAATGGATGATTAATAAAAGTTTAGAAAGTAATATTTGTGATAAAAAACGCATGCAGCTGTTAGATTCTGAGTTATGCAATGATGAAAACTTTGGTTTTTTTAATACTCTAGTTTATCCTAATCCTTTTAATGAATTATTGAATATTGATTTTTATTTGGACAGAAGCGATAAGCTTGACATATCGTTATTTGATGTTACGGGCAAATTAGTGATAACTTACCAAAACGAAAATGTGGGTAAAGGATTTTTTCCGCTTAGTTTTTCCGCCCCAAATCACCTTATTAGCGCAGGTGTTTATATTTTAAAAGTCGAAATTGGTAGCGAAAAAATGATAAAAAAACTAGTTAAACTTTAATTAGTGCTCAAACCATTTAATTAAAGTACTTTCATCAAGTTGGGTATATTTTGTTCTGTTATCAACTTTTGAGTTATTAACCCAAAGTATAGCGGGAAAATTGATTCCAGCATTTTCAATAAATCCTTCTTTAATTGTCATAAAAGCAAATTGTATTGTTTTAGTTTTTGATTCAATTAAAAAAGGTTTGAGATCTTTACTATCGCCATTTAGGATAAAGAAGATAGGTATTTCAGGATGATTTTGATGAATAAGGTTGAGCTTTTGTGCACCAAGTTTACAGTGTTCGCAAGTTAAACTTAAAAATGCAATTACTCTTTTGCCTTTCCTTAGGTCAACTTTTGGCGTATCTTTTTTACTTGACAGGTAAAGTGCATCAAGTTTTAAATTATAGTTAATTTCATTTTCTGATGGTGGGGCACTTTCGTTTAACGGGTTTAAAATAAATGGCGAAAGCAATGAGGCTATTCCAGCAGCTATAATTATTAATTTATTGACCGATAAGTTTTTTTTAAAGGGTGGTATAAATAAAATGCCATTTAAGCTCATTAACAACAAATTCTTGATGATAGATTCAAGCGGTGTCATTTTAATAAAAGTTCCAAAGCACCCGCAATTGCCATTATTACCCTGAAATAAGATAATAAGGAATAAATAAATAGTAAAAATAACAAGAAGCGCAAAACTAAATTTTGCTAATTTCTTGTTTCCTCCGTTAAAGTTAAGGATAAGTAAAATGCCTAACAAAAATTCAAGCGATAGAAAAAGTCTGGCTATGTAAGGTGCAGTGGTCCAATTAGCTAACTTGATTTCAATAAATGAAAACTCAAAAAGCTCAATTGGAAATAGCTTAATGTATGCAGAGAAAAGAAAAACTAATCCAAGTAAAATTGAGATGGATCCTTTTAGGATGTTGGTCTTCATTAGGTATAAAATAAAAAAGGTTGCTCTTTTAAGAGCAACCTTTTTTATAAACTTTTAATAAAATTAGTTTAATTCACATTTACCACCTCCAAGAGTGTAAAGTAAACCTAATGCATCACAAGCATCTTCTGCATCTTTTTTCTTAGCATCTTTAATTGGTGTTTTTTCTGTAACCATTGTTCCTGTACCATCATCATAAGTACAGTCGCAGCTATAATCTTTTTTGCAAGAAGTCATTGAAGTTGCAATGAAAGCTAATGCGGCAATTGATAAGAATAATTTTTTCATTTGATTGTTTTTATATTGTTATTAAAATATTTAGGGCAAATGTATAAAACTTTTATAAAATCCAAAAAAACTAATTTAATTGTTCTTTAAAGTTTTTCACATCAAATGTCTCATAAATCCATTGTTTTTTTATTTCTCCTTTTTCGCTGTATATAATCCAAGGCCAAGTTGAGTGTGGATAAAGTTTAACAAATTCAAAAAAACTGTATCTTTTATAAGGATAGTTGAGGTGGGTTTCTCTAATAAATAAATCAGTTTCATCATGTTCACCTACCAATAAAAGATGTAAATTTTTAACATTATGTTCTTTCGCAATTATCCCCAGCTTAAAAGCAACTTCTCTGCAATTATTGCAGGCCATATTAAATACACCAATCAATTTTTTACCTTCATTTAAGGATACAATTTCATGATTACTAAAACTTATTGGATCATTAAAATCGAAAGGAACTGTTTTTTTTATTGTTGGATTAACATCTAGCCAGGTGTAAATTGGAAAGTAAATTAGAATTAACGAGCCAGAAATTCCTGCAATGAGCATAAATGCATACACTGCCAATTTAGAAGTTTTTTGATGAGAGAATTTTAAAATAATTACTAGAACTGAAATAATGATTCCATTTTTTATCAAAGATTCAATAGGCGTCATTGGCAGAATTCCACCAAAACAACCACAATCTTGTTGATTGCCACCATTAATCAACAGTACCACTAAATAAATTGAAAGTAGAAAAGTAAAAAACAAAGCAAAATACAAGGTAAACTTTTTAAAGCTGATGCCCATGCATAGGGCTATGCCCAAAATAATTTCGGTAATAATAAGTATTCTGCTTAAATAAGGACTCCAGTTCCAATCGGCAATATGATGGTAAACCAGGTTAAGTTCGGTGAGATGAATTGGAAATAACTTGGCAATGCCCGAAAAAATAAAAACCAAGCCAACAAGGCATTGCAAAAAAAAGAGAAATCTTTTATTTTTGAAATTATTCATCTAAAGCCTTGTTAATAAAATCAATCAAAGGTAGTAAGGCAATCAATTTTTGAGCAACTGTTTCGGCAAAATCGGCTTGTTGTAATTCCTTATCATTAAAATTAGTAAATGCCACAAAACTCTTAAGTTTTAAAAACGCTAAGGCCTCATTTTCCTTATCGAATCCGCGAGGAGGGTTTTTTAAGGCATTCTCCATATCTAAACTACCGTAGAATTTAACAAAATCTTTATGTTTTAAAATTTTAGTGAATTCTTTAAAGTTGTAGTCAATTTCTTGTCGTACCTTAAAAAGTATATCAGCTGGAGGCATATAAACACCTCCACCAACAAAAGAACTGCCTGGTTCAATATGAATATAAAGACCAGCTTTGGGCGATTTTTTACCGTAAATGTTAATGCTTGCACCAAAATTACACTTATATGGCGCTTTATTACGAGAAAATCTAACATCCCTGTTTATCCTAAATAAACATTTAGAGGGTTCAATATCGGCATAGGCTTTCGACTTTTTACCAATCTGAGCAATTATCTTTTTAAGGAGTAGTATATATTCTTGTTTCGACTTCTTATAGTCCAATTCCTTAGATAAAAACCATTCACGGTTATTATTTAATTTTAGTTCTTTTAAAAAAGAAATAGTCGATTTGTTTATCATTTTTCAAGTATTGTAAAGGCATTGCAAAGTAAATTAACATTCTAACATCGATCAAGTTTTCAAAAAAAAATAAATCTTTTGGCTTTATATTTAATAATTTCTTTACATTAGCCTCCGTTTTTATCAAATCAAACAATACATCTATGAGAATAAGCAAACTTTTGTGCGTTTTAGCAGCAGCATTTTTTATCTCTGTTCATTCATTTGCGCAATCACCAAAAACAAAAAAAGCTGACGCAGCTTATAATAACTGGCAATGGAGTGAAGCTATCGAACTCTACAAAAAAGCATTAACTAAAATCGACAACAAAACACTAAAAGCTGAAGTTTTGTTCAAGATGGGAGAGTCTTATAAGCACATCAACGATATGAAAAATGCTGAAGGCAGCTACACAAAGGCTGTTAAGGCAAAATACCCAGACCCACGTGCACAACTTTATTTGGCAGATTGTCAAAAAGCACAAGAGAAGTATACAGATGCTATGACATCATACGAAGCTTACAAAAAGTTAGTGCCAAGTGATCCAAGAGGTGAGGACGGAGTTAAATCTTGTACCATTGCTCAAAAATGGAAAGACTCACCTACAAGACACGAAGTTACTATTTGCCCTTTTAACAGCAAGGTATTGGATTTTGCACCAAGTTATGCCGATAAGAAATACAATACAATTTGGTTTTCTTCTATGAGAGAAGGTGCTGCTGGTTCAGGTACTGATGGAACAACAGGGCAATCATTTTCAGATATATATGAAGTAAAGCGCGATAAAAAAGGTGCATGGAATACTCCAGCACCTGTAGACAAAATAATTAATACCGGTGAAGGTGAAGGTTCAATGGTTTTCAACAAGAAAAAAGATGCAGTTTATTTTACAAGATGTCCAAAAGAAACTAAGAAAACTTTAGGTTGCATGATTATGGTTTCAACTAAAAAAGGAAATGGTTGGGGTCCTGCTGAAGAAATTGTTTTATGTGCTGATTCATTTACAGTTGGACATCCAGCAATTAATGCTGATCAAACTATACTTTATTTTGCTTCAGATATGCCAGGAGGCCTAGGTGGTAAAGATCTTTGGAAAGTGAAATTAGACAAACAACATAAGCCAGTTGGAGATCCAATTAATTTAGGTCCAATGATTAATACTGCTAATGATGAAATGTTTCCTTATGTTACAGAATCAGCTTTATACTTTGCGTCAAACGGCCTAATTGGTATGGGTGGTTTAGATAACTTTAAAGCTGCTATTTCTGGTGATGGGTTTAGTGTTCCAGAAAATTTGAAATTCCCTATAAATTCAGCTGCAGATGATTTTGGTATTTGTATTGAATCAAAAAATGAAAATGGATTTTTTACTTCTAGCCGCGCTGGAGGAAAGGGTATGGATGATATTTATGAATTTAGATTACCTCCGGTTTTGTTTTCATTGGCTGGTGTTGTTAAAGATGTTGATTCAGGAGAACCTGTTATAGGAGCTACAGTTAAATTAATTGGATCTGATGGTTCTAGTGTTGAATCAAAATCAGATGCTACAGGTAACTACCGTTTTGATTTTACTCCTGATGGAAAACGTTATGTTAATGCCAATGTTTCTTATACTGTTTCAGGCGCAATGGAAAAATATTTATCTGATACAAAAGACTTTACTACCGTAGGCATAGAAACCCAAACAGATTTCGCAAAGGATTTGGCGCTTAAATCAATCAAAAAAGATCCAATTCGTTTGCCAGATATCCTTTATGATCTAGCTGCATGGGATTTAAAGCCTCAATATCAGGATTCATTAGCAGGATTGGTTAAAACATTGAATCAAAATCCAAACTTAGTGATTGAATTAGGTTCACATACAGATACAAGAGGCGATGGTAAATCAAACGAAATATTGGCGCAAAAACGTGCTCAAAGTGTTGTTGATTACCTTGTTTCAAAAGGAATAGCTGGAGACAGAATGGTTGCTAAAGGTTATGGCGAAAATCGTCCTATAAATACGGATAAACAAATTGCAGCATTAGCTACAGAAGAAGAAAAAGAGGCTGCACATCAAAAGAATAGAAGATCTGAGTTTAAAGTGTTAAGAGAAGATTATATTCCTAAAGAGGATCCTAATTCTAAATTGGCTCCAAAAATTCAAAATGTTGATGAGGAAGATGAATAGTTCGATATTTATTTAATAAATTTTGAAGTCCCGTGCTTGATAAGTTACGGGACTTCTTATTTTTGCACCATGCTAAACGACAAAACAAATTCAAGATACCAACTTCGTGGAGTATCTTCTGATAAGGAGGATGTTCACGCTGCCATTAAAAACGTTAATAAAGGACTTTTTCCGAGCGCTTTTTGCAAGGTTGTACCCGATTTTTTAGGCAATGATGATGATTATTGTGTGGTAATGCATGCCGATGGTGCAGGCACTAAATCATCGCTAGCCTATATTTATTGGCGCGAAACAGGCGATTTAACAGTTTGGAAAGGGATAGCACAAGATGCTATTGTAATGAATACTGATGATTTGCTATGTGTTGGCGCTACTGAAAATATTTTATTATCCTCAACAATAGGCCGAAATAAAAATTTAATTACAGCTGAGGTAATTAGTGCTATTATTAACGGTACTGAAGCTATTCTTGAACAATTAAGAAGTTATGGTATAAGCATTTATAGCACCGGTGGCGAAACTGCTGATGTAGGAGATTTAGTGAAAACACTAATTGTTGATTCTACAGTAGTTTGCAGAATGAAAAAAGCTGATATTATTGATAATTCAAGAATAGAAGCTGGTAATGTAATCATTGGTTTAAGCGCATCGGGCAAAGCAAACTATGAAGAAGATTATAATGGTGGCATGGGAAGTAATGGTCTTACCTCGGCCAGGCACGATGTTTTTAGTAAAATTTATGCCAATAAATATCCCGAAAGTTTTGATAATGCAATAGATAAGAGCGTTGTTTATAGCGGAACTTGTAAACTAAACGATCAAATAAAAATAGATCAAGAAACAATTGTTACTGCAGGAAAGTTAGTGCTATCGCCTACAAGAACCTACGCCCCAATTATCAAAAAAATATTCGAAAAATATAGACCACAAATTAATGGTATGGTTCACTGCAGCGGAGGTGGGCAAACAAAAATTCTCCACTTTTTAAATTCAGATTTATCGGTAACTAAAGACCAACTTTTTGAAATTCCTCCTCTATTTACCCTCATACAAAAGGAATCGCAAACCGATTGGCAAGAGATGTATAAGGTATTTAATATGGGGCACCGTATGGAATTGTATGTGCCAAAAAGCATTTCTGAAGAGATTATTGCTATTTCAAAATCATTTGGTGTGGATGCAAAAATTATTGGAAACGTAAAAGTCAAGGACGTTAATGACGCAAGACTTACCATTAAAAGCGATAAAGGTACCTTCACATACAATTAGCACTTTGCGTTAATTTAAATTTTTAAAACTTACTTAACGTAATGTGTAATTCAACTGCAGTATGCTAATCCTTTGTTTTTTAATTACTTAAAATTTTACCTATTACGTTAATAACATTTAACGATTTTACTGCTAAAATAAAAAAAATTGCGGTCATTATCTGTTTAACTTTGAAGCATGGAATACGATCAAGACCCAAAGAAAAATTTACCGTTTAAGCGAACAAAAAAGGCAAGTGATTTAAGTTTTAACCCCTTTGATGTTGGCAAATTACCACCACAAGCGCCAGATTTAGAAGAAGCCGTTTTAGGAGCGCTGATGCTAGAAAAAAATGCACTTTCTGCTGTGGTAGATTTATTAAAACCAGAGGCCTTTTATGTAGATGCACACAGCCGTATTTACAATGCTATACTTACGCTTTGGAAGGACCGTCAGGCAGTAGATATTTTAACTGTAACAAATCAGTTAAAGAAAAGCAGTGAATTAGAAATTATTGGTGGTGCTTATTATATTTCTAAACTAACTAATCGTGTGGCATCTAGTGCCAATATTGAGTTTCATGCGCGTATAGTTTTGCAAAAATATATTCAACGCATGCTTATTCAAATTAGTACTGAGACAATTCGTGAGGCATTTGAAGACAGCACAGATGTGCTTGATTTGTTAGACAAAGCAGAGTCTGGATTGTTTGCCATTGCAGAAAACAATATTAAAAAGAATTACGCTAAAATGAGCGATTTGCTGCAAGAAGCTATTGAGCAAATTGAAAAAGCAAAAAATCAAGAAGATGGTGTAAGTGGTATTCCTTCAGGCTTTAGCGCCCTAGATAAAGTTACAGCTGGATGGCAGCGTTCCGATTTAATTATTTTAGCTGCACGACCAGGTATGGGTAAAACAGCTTTCGTATTGTCATTAGCACGAAATGCCGCTATCGACTTTAAAAAACCTGTGGCTTTTTTCTCATTAGAGATGAGTTCAGTGCAATTGGTTACACGTTTGATTTCGGGGGAAACAGGTTTAAAAGCAGATAAGTTAAAGCGTGGACAATTAGAACCACACGAGTGGCAACAATTACATTCGCAAATTACAAAGTTGGCCGAAGCACCTATTTTTATTGATGACACACCAGCTTTAAATGTTTTTGAATTAAGGGCAAAACTCAGACGCTTAAAATCTGAACAAAATATTGACATGGCCATTATCGATTACTTGCAGTTAATGACTGCAGGTGGCGAAGGTAAAGGTAATAGAGAGCAGGAGGTGAGTACAATTTCAAGATCATTAAAAGCCATTGCTAAAGAATTAAATATTCCAATTATTGTACTATCGCAGTTGAATCGTCAGGTGGAGTCGCGTGGGGGAGCAAATAATAGTAAACGACCGCAGTTGGGCGATCTAAGGGAATCGGGAGCGATTGAGCAGGATGCAGATATGGTAATGTTTATTTATCGTCCCGAATATTATCAAATTACACAAGATGACCAGGGTAATGACTACAGAGGCTTGGCTCAAATTATTATAGCTAAGCATCGTAATGGTTCTTTAGAAGATGTAAATCTGCGATTCATTAATGAAAATGCTAAGTTTACAGACTACTATACCGAAGACATGAGCACATCAAGTGCCCTTGGTCCAAATAACGATTTCATAGATAGAAACTCAGCGCCAAGTATTACAGTGAGTTCTAAAATAAATGATATGACCGATGAAGATGCTCCTTTCTAATTAATTTAGTGTTTTTTATTTATTTAAAAATTACTTTTTGCTTAGCTCTCTTATCATTGCTTCTTTAATCAATTAATATTTTTTATATTTTTTTTAGCTTGTTTATGGAATTATAAAATTGCTTGCATCTATGAGATGTAATCAATAAATTTCATCAACATGAAACGCTATCTTATCATCTCAATTGCAGTTATAGGCTGCATCACATTAGTATCGGGTTTAATGCAAGCCGATATTGTATTTACGCCCGAAAAGGAAAATTCATTTATTAAGGCTCTCAAACAAAAATTTGAAGTCTTCAATAAAAAAATTCCTCAAGACCGTGTTTATCTGCAAACCGATAAAACATTTTATAGTCCGGGAGAAACGTTGTGGTTTAGCGCTTTTGTGCGCGATGCTGCAACTATGAAGGCTTCAACGCTGAGCGATATTATTCAAGTGCAATTAATATCGCCTAAAGGAAATGTGGAAAACACCTATAAATTAATATGCAAAAATGGGATGGCAGCTGGCGATTTTAGATTTGCTGAGGGCTGCTCAGGTGGAATTTACAAAATAAAAGCTTTTACTAATTGGCAAAAAAATGAACCAGATAGTTTGTTTTTTGAAAAAGAAATTACGGTGCAAGATTTTGTGGTGCCACGCTTAAAAATGCAATTAGATTTTGATAGAAAAGCATACGGAGCAGGCGATGAAGTAATTGCTAAATTAAATTTAGAAAGTAACGATAATAAAGTACTAGCGAATTATCCTTTTGACTATGTTGTTCAAGTTGAAGGTAATGAAATAGCTCGAGCAAAAGCTGTAACAGGAAATGAAGGCATCATGCATCTTAAATTTAAATTGCCTAAAAATTTAAACAGCAATGATGGATTGTTAAATGTAATGTTGAATTACGATGGCATAAACGAAAGTATTTCAAGAAGTATTCCTATTGTATTAAATAAAATTGCTTTAAAGTTTTATCCCGAAGGTGGCGATTTGGTTTCAAAAATTTCTAATAAAGTTGCTTTTAAAGCCTTAAATGAATTTGGAAAAGCTGCCGATATTGAAGGCGAAATACGAGATGGTGATGGAAACGTTGTTTGCAATTTTAGTAGCTATCATCAAGGGATGGGAGCATTTGTACTACCTTGCGATGAAGGTGTTAATTATATTGCAAAAATTACCAAGCCAAAAGGCATTGAACAAGACTTTGCCTTGCCCGAAATGCTTGATCATGGCTATGTACTTAATGTTACTGAACAAAATAGTACTTCTTTGCAATTGGAAATTCATGCATCTGCACAAGAAGAATTATCATTAATAGCACAAGTGAGGGGTAAAATTTATTACAGCACTGCTGTTGATGTAGTTAATGGTATTGAAAAAGTAAATATTCCTGTAACGATGCTACCGTTTGGTGTTTGTCAGCTTACTTTATTTGATAGCAAAGGAATAGCCCGTTGCGAACGCTTGGTATTTGTGAACCAAAATAAACAATTAAATGTATCTATTACTACTGATAAAGAAAAATACCTGCCGCGCGAAAAAGTAACTGCAAATATTAGTGTAACTGATGAAAATGGGATGCCTGTTTCGACACATCTTAGCTTGAGTGTTACTAATGATGAACTATTAAGTTTTGCAGATGATAAGCAAGGAAATATTTTATCAGAATTATTTTTAGAGCAAGATGTAAAAGGTAAAATTGAAGAGCCTGCGTTTTATTTTACGAAAGCTCCAAAAGCAATGCAAGGCTTAGATTATGTGATGATGACAAGTGGCTGGAGAAGATTTACTTGGGAGCCCATAGTGCAAAATCAATCACCTAGTATTAATTTTAAAGAAGAGAAAGCTATCGTTAAAGGTACTGTTATAGATAGTTATAGTGGAAAACCTATACCAGATGCAATTATAAAAATAGGTAAATTGCAATTGCAGGCCAACGAAAAAGGTATCTTCATTGCAAAGCATTTAGACATTACGCAACAATGCAAACTTGTGATTGAAATGGCAGGCTATGCAAAATATGAAGAGGTATTAAGTGATTATAATGATCAAAAAACTATTTACCTGCAAAATAATAAAATAGTACCAGTAGCTGTAGCAGAAAATGTTGGCATGCGTGCTTTCGACAATGTTGAAATGAACATGCAATTAGCAGCGCCAGCTATGAATTTTGCTGCCTTTGCTCCTGTTGCCGGAGCTCCTCAACATGTTAAGATGGTAGCACAAGAAAAAGGAAAGGATAAACATTTTAAAGCAAAACCTGAAATAGCAGCAGCAAAGGCAGAAATCAAAAAAGAAAAAGAGGTAAATGCCAAAATGTTAAACGACGAGGTGTTAATGGCTGAGGAAGATATGAAGCCTATTGGAAATGCAAAATTTAAAAAGAATATTAGAGAAGAGGTAGTTCCTGCACAAGCAGCAGTTAAGTATTATAGGGCCAGAGAATTTGATACACCTGATTATAGCACTATCAAATCAAATGGAAATAGAACAGATTTTCGTAAAACTATTTATTGGAACCCTAATATTGCGATTGATAAAACAGGAAAAAAAACCATTAGCTTTTATACCAATGATGAGATTGCTTCTTTTAGATTTATAGCCGAAGGTATTGGTAGTAATGGCAATCCAGCACATGCCGAAAAACAAATATTTACCCAACTGCCTTTTGCGATGAGTGTAAAAATGCCTCTGCATTTAATTCAGGATGATGAAATAAGTATTCCATTAGTTTTAAAAAACAATTCGAGCAATAGCATAAAAGGTAAATTAAGTGTAAGTATTTCTGAAAGTATGTTAGCGCTAGAAAAACTACCTGAAGATATTAATATACCTGCGTTAGAGAGTAAAACAGTTTTATTAAAATATAAGGTTGGTGAAGCAACTGAAAACGCAAAAATTGAACTTGCTTTTAATGCAGCGGAGGTGTCTGATGCTTTTGAGCAAAATTTTAAAATTCATGCTAAAGGTTTCCCAGTGAGTGTTTCATTTAGTGGAAAAGAAACTAATAAAGCATACACAGTTGATATCGCTAACATGGTAAAAGGTTCATTAGTGGCCTCAGCAACTGCTTACCCAAGTGTGGTTAGCGATTTAATGAAAGGGGTGGAAAGTATTTTAAGAGAGCCCGGAGGTTGTTTTGAGCAAACTTCAATGAGCAGCTATCCAAATATTATGGTAAGAGATTATTTAACTACCATAGGGCATAATGATCCTAAAATTGAAGCACGTGCCAATGAATTAATTGAACGCGGTTATAAAAAACTAATTGCTTTTGAAACTAAAGAAAACGGTTACGAATGGTTTGGTGGTGCCCCAGGTCATGAAGCTTTAACGGCCTATGGCTTAATGCAGTTTAATGATATGAAAAAAGTATACAGTGGTGTCGACCAGGGTATGATTGACCGTACAGCAAACTGGTTAATGGCAAGTAAAGATAGAAAAGGTGGTTATAAAAGAAATCCGAGAGCACTCGATAATTTTGGCGGTGCTAATCAAAACATTACAAACGCTTATATTACTTATGCTTTAGCTTGCACAAAATATG
Source organism: uncultured Bacteroidota bacterium (assembly GCA_903831265.1). Classification (GTDB taxonomy): domain Bacteria; phylum Bacteroidota; class Bacteroidia; order UBA4408; family UBA4408; genus CAIKXD01. The sequence continues at coordinate 8,097 of CAIKXD010000338.1, read as the reverse complement.
AAGATATAAAAATTGAATTAGATTATATTTATGAAGAAGCAAAATCATCTAAAGACGCCTATATAATGGGTTTGGCAGCGAATGCACTTTTTGCTCATCATAAAGATAAAAGAGCGGCGGTAATTTTGAGTGACTTAATAAAAAAGCAAGATGCTGATGGCAGTTTTATGGGAGCATTTCATTCTATCACCAGAAGCACCGACAAAGCATTGCGTGTTGAAACAACCTCTCTTGCTATTTTAGCGATGCTGCAATCAGATGAAATAAATGCAAATGCATTAAATAAAGCAGTAGATTATTTAACTAAGGCACGCAGTGGGTATGGCGATTTTGGCAATACACAATCAACCATTATGGCTTTAAAAGCATTAACCCAATATGCAAATTATGCCAAACAAACAAATGAAGATGGTGTGTTAGAAATGTATGTTGAAGGTAAAAAAGTAGCCGAACAAGCCTATAAAGCGGGTGAGCGCGAAGCCATTGTTATTAGTGGGATTGAAAAATACTTAAATGCAGGAAAAAATAAATTGGAATTAAAATATCGTAATGCTAAAAATCCTTTGCCCTATTCAATTGCAGTTTCATGGAACACAGAGTTACCAGCATCAGCAAAGGAATGTATGGTAGATTTAAAAGTTAATTTAAATGATAGCAAAGTGAAAACTGGCGAAACGGTGAGGTTAAAAGTTAAATTAGAAAATAAAACAAATGCAGGTTTACCAAGTACCATGGCTATTATTGGTATACCTGGTGGATGTAGCGCACAGCCATGGCAATTAAAAGAAATGCAAGACAAAAAAATAATTGATTATTATGAAATTAATGTGAATCAATTAAATATTTATTACCGTCAAATGGCACCTAATGAAGTTAAAACATTAAATTTTGACTTAAAAGCAGAGGTTCAAGGAAAGTTTTTATCGCCAGCTAGTAGTGCTTATTTGTATTATACTAATGAGTTCAAAGAATGGCAATCATTGCAAGTTTTAGAAATTAATTAAAATGCAAGCCAATAAAAAGAGCCATTAGATTTTTCTCTAATGGCTCTTTTTATAAATTTTAGAATTTAGAATTTAGAATTTAGAATTAGTAGCAATGCGTTAACTTTTATATTTTGCATTAAATGTATTGATTTCATTGACTTTGAAAGTTATTTTTGTTTTTTGGATTTGAAATCAAATATTAATAAGAAATTAATCCAGTTAAATTAATCATTTGGTCCTCCGTAATTTAATATCATCAAAAATCATTGTTTTAAGAATTTAATTTTTAACGCATCAGTAGTAATTTAGAATTTAGAATTTAGAATTTAGAATTTTAAATTTTATTCTTTGTTGCTTATTTTGCCTGAGCGTACTCTAAGTTAATTACAATGTTAACTTCATCAGCTACTACTGCAGCGGCTTCTGTCATCACATTCCATTTTAATCCATATTCTAATCTTTTAATACTTCCTGTTGCTTTAAAGCCAGCTTTTGTATTTCCGTATGGATCTTTTTGCATGCCTCTATAAACAACATCAAATTTAACTTTTTTAGTTACATCTCTGATTGTTAAATCGCCTTCTAACAAATATTTATTACCACTTACTTTTTTAAATGAAGTGCCTTTAAATTTTATTTGAGGAAATTTTTCTGAGTTAAAAAAATCGTCTCCTTGTAAGTGCTTATCTCGCATTTCATTATCTGTGTTGATTGTTTTTACATCTACTGTAAAAGAGATTTCAGCATCAGAAAAATCTGCATTTTTTGAACTTAAAGTACCATCAAAACCTTTGAAGTTTCCATCGGTTTCAGATACCATTAAATGTTCTACAGAAAATTTTACACTTGAATGTGCATTGTCAAGTTTCCAGTTTGTTTGCGCAAAAGCAGCAGAAGATAGTGCCAAAGCAACCATTAGAGATTTTAATTTCATAATTTATATAAGATTTAGTTAATTAGTTAATCGCAAATGTATTTATGATTTCTAATTCATGTCTTGATATAGGATAAGATTTTTACTCAATCATAAAGTTTGCAATTATTATTAAACGTATTATGACTAAAATTTAGCAGTTAATTCAAGAGAATACTTATTTTTGCGGTCCTTAAAAAAAACAATTCATGAAAAATATTACAGTTATTGGTTCAGGTACTATGGGTAATGGTATCGCACATGTTTTTGCTCAACATAATTTTAAAGTAAATTTAGTTGATATTTCTCAAGATGCGCTTGACAGAGCTATCGCAACAATTACTAAGAACCTCGATAGAATGGTTGCTAAAGGCAGTATTAGTGAAGATGTGAAGGAACAAACACTTAAAAATTTAAGCACCTATACCGATTTACATGCTGGCGCAAAAGAAGCAGAGTTAGTTGTTGAGGCGGCCACAGAAAACCCTGAAGTAAAGTTTAAATTATTTCGTGATTTGGATGCTATATGTAAACCTGAAACTATTTTAGCAAGCAATACATCAAGTATTTCCATCACTAAAATTGCGGCACAAACAAAAAGAGCCAACAAAGTTATTGGCATGCATTTTATGAATCCAGTGCCTGTAATGAAATTGATTGAAGTCATCAGGGGTTATTCAACAGATGATGCAACTACAAAAGCTATTATGGAATTGTCGGTTCAATTAAATAAGATTCCTACCGAGGCTAATGATTATCCTGGCTTTGTTGCAAATCGCATTTTAATGCCAATGATAAATGAGGCCATTATTTCATTACAGGAAGGTGTTGCTGGCGTTAATGAAATTGATACTGTTATGAAGTTAGGTATGGCGCATCCAATGGGGCCTTTGCAATTAGCTGATTTTATAGGTTTAGATGTATGTTTGTTTATCATGCGCGTTCTATATGATGGTTTGGGTAAAGATAAATACGCTCCATCGCCACTTTTAGTAAATATGGTTACAGCGGGGCACTTAGGTGTAAAAAGCGGTAGCGGTTTCTATCAATACACAGCTGGCTCTAAGGAATTAGTTGTTGCACCCATGTTTGCAAAATAATTACCTTTATTGAACAAGTTTAATAAGAAACAACAAGATTTTTTGATTAGTATTTAAAAGTGTATATTTGACACTCTAAAAAATAGCAAAGCAAATGAAATCCAAACAATTATTTTTTTTTAATGCAATTATTATTGCCCTTTTATTATCTGTAGTAACCTTTAATGCTCGTGCACAGAGCTTTATTTTTCATTCAGAATTTGTAAATGCTTGGTCAGGACCAGGGTACAATTTTGTGAACGATATTAACGGTTATCCCTCTGTTACAGTTCAAGCAACATCAACTGATGATGAGTTTATTATTGAAGCTGATAATTATTACAACAAGTGGGATAATTATGGTACATGCACAGTAAATGTGGTTACACCAGTTGTTTTTTATGGCAACACTCCGGCTTTTGATCCAGGGAATTCCTTTTTAACTGATAGTGCTGCTATTGGTAAATTTTATACCGCCAGAATAAAAAATGTTGGTTATTCTTCTACTAATATAATTATTATGGAAACTGACAGTGCTCCAGTAACATTTGGAAGTATTGCTCCAGTAACTCAAACACCAGCGGTAAATGCTGTTGCATCTAACACTCCTGTGGATGTTATGGTTACATTAGATCAAATAAAAAGTTTGCAAGAAAGAGTTTACATAAGATACACTAATGATAATTGGGCCACTTCAATGGCGGCCGAAGTTGTTTTTGCAAATGCAAGTGATATTGTTGGACATGCTATTATACCAGCACAAGCGGGTGGCGTTACAGTTAATTATTATGCATTTACTACCACCGTAGATGTTACTATAGGGGTTGGCGATTATGATCTAATTACTCTAAAACAAGAAACCAATGCTGGTGCAAATTATCAATACACGGTTATGATGCCCGCTGTAGGAACTGCACAAATTACCTTTCAGGTGAATATGAGTAATGAAAATGTAACAAATGGTGTGTTTTTAGCTGGAAGTTTTAATGGTTTTAGCGCAACTGCTAACCCAATGAGTTTAGTTGGCAATGGTATTTACACTGCAACAATTACAGTTGATACTAATATAGTTTTACAATACAAATTTGTTAACGGTTCAACCTATGAAGTTGGAAATTCGGCCTGTGGTATTGATGATGGTTTAGGTGGCTATAATAGAAATTATGTGGTGCCAGAAGTTGATGATACATTGGCTATTACTTGTTTTAATGAGTGTGCAAATTGTTATGTGCCTGCTTTTGCAGATGTTACTTTTAGCGTAAATATGAGTACTCAAACTGTATCACCGCTGGGAGTGTTTTTAGCTGGATCATTTAATGGATTTAGTGCTACAGCAGATAGTATGATTTTGGTAGGAAATGGGGTGTATGAGCTTACTTTAAATTTAGATACAACCCTAAGTATTCAGTACAAATTTGTAAACGGAAACTCCTTTGAAACTGGTAATGCAGCTTGCGGTGTTAATGATGGTTTAGGCGGTTATAATAGATTTTATGAGGTGATGGGAACAAATTCAATTATTTCAACTGTATGTTTTAATGAGTGTGCAAATTGTTATGTGCCTACTTTTGCCGATGTTACTTTTAGCGTAAATATGAGTACTCAAACAGTATCACCGCTGGGAGTGTTTTTAGCTGGATCATTTAATGGATTTAGTGCTACAGCAGATAGTATGATTTTGGTAGGAAATGGTGTGTATGAGCTTACTTTAAATTTAGATACAACCTTGAGTGTACAGTACAAATTTGTAAACGGAAACTCCTTTGAAGCTGGTAATGCAGCTTGCGGTGTGGATGATGGATTTAATGGTTTTAACAGAGTGTATGAGGTAACAGGTACAAATTCTATCATTCCAACTGTGTGTTACAATGAGTGTGCAGATTGTGTTCCGGTTGGATTATTGAATACTTATAAAAGCGATTTTAATATTTATCCAAATCCAGTACAAGCTATTTTGTATTTGAATGTTGACTCCAAACAACAGCAAAATAATTTTCAAATTATTAACCAGCTTGGGGCAATTGTTTTAGAGGGAACTATTACAAAAAATATTGGTATTGATGTGAGTAATTTAAAGAGTGGTAGTTATTTTATCTCTGTTACAAACAATGATGGTTTTATGGTAAAACATTTCATTAAAGATTAATTTAAACTTATTATTTTCATGGGCGGTTTATCTTCACAAATAGATAAATCGCCTTTTTTTGACATTTTTAGAAGGTGTAAAACACACATATATTTTAAAAACTTGATCATTAAAACTATATTTGCAAAAAAATTGAGCTATGGAAAAAGAATTTTTTGCGCACGAAAGTGCCTACATAGATGAGGGTTGTACTATTGGAAAAGGGTCTAAAATATGGCACTTTAGCCATGTTATGGCCAATTGCGTTTTAGGTGAAAACTGTAATATTGGTCAAAATGTAGTAATTTCTCCTTCTGTAGTTTTAGGTAGAAATGTAAAGGTGCAGAATAATGTGAGCATTTATACAGGTGTAACTTGTGATGAAGATGTTTTTTTAGGTCCATCTATGGTTTTTACCAATGTAATAAACCCACGCAGCGCAGTTAACAGAAAAAGTGAATATGCAAAAACCCACGTTGGCCGCGGTGCAAGTATTGGTGCAAATGCCACAATTGTATGCGGACATAATATTGGCGAGTTTGCTTTTATAGGTGCTGGTGCGGTAGTTACTAAAAATGTGCCTGCCTACAGTTTGTGGGTTGGTAATCCTGCCAAGCAAATGGGATGGATGAGCGAGTTTGGACATAAATTAAATTTTAAAGATGGATTGGCTGAGTGCCCTGAATCTAAAGAAAAGTATCAATTGGTTAATGGCGAAGTTTCAAAAATAAAATAAGATTATGGTAAAGTTTGCAGTAATAGGAGCAGGGCATATCGGAAAGCGACATGCAGAAATGATTAAAAGACATGAAGAAGCTGAATTGGTCGCTATATGCGATGTGAAGCCCATTTCGGAAGTGGATGCTGAAAAATTTGGCGTGCCTTATTTTAATGATGCTGATGAACTTTTTAATTCAGGAATTGATATTGATGTTGTAAACGTGTGTACTCCAAATGGATTTCATGCACAACATTCTTTATTAGCACTAAATCATAAAAAACATATTGTTTGCGAAAAGCCAATGGCCTTGCATAAGCAAGATTGTGAAGCTATTATTTATAAGGCCTTGCAAATGCATCGTAATGTATTTTGTGTAATGCAAAATCGTTATTCACCGCCATCTGCATGGATTAAAGAAGTAATAGAAGATAAAATTATTGGTGATGTTTACATGGTGCAATTGAATTGCTATTGGAATAGAGATGAACGTTATTACAAACAAGGCAGTTGGAAAGGCACAGAAGATTTAGATGGTGGAACTTTGTTTACACAATTTTCGCATTTTATTGATATTATGTACTGGTTGTTTGGCGATATTAAAGATATACAAGCCAAGTTCAATGACTTTAATCACAAGGGCTTGACCACTTTTGAGGACAGTGGTTTTGTGAATTTTAATTTTATTAATGGAGGCATGGGCTCTATCAATTTTTCTACTTCGGTTTGGGATACAAACCTAGAGAGCTCGCTTACTGTAATTGGTAGTAAAGGCAGTGTAAAAATAGGTGGTCAGTATATGGACAAAGTAGAATATTGCCATATTAAAGATTACACTATGCCCGTATTAGCGGAAACTAATCCCGCCAATGATTATGGTGCTTACAAAGGTTCTGCTAATAATCATGGATACATTATTGATAATGTTATTGATACACTCAAAGGTAGAAATACCATTACTACAAATGCATTAGAAGGTTTAAAGATTGTAGATATTATTGAGAGAATCTACAGTTTAAGAAATGCCGATCATAAATCGTAAGCGGTTTTATCTCTTTGAAATTTTATTGTAAGTAATTGTTTTTTGAAGGCTGCATTTGAATCGGCCTTCAACGAAGTTTCTTTTTTGCGCATGCTTGGTAGCTCGCCCTTGCACGCGTGCTCGCCACATTTTAAATGAACTTTGTTTCATGTTTTTGCGCATCAATTTTATTACTTCCTGCTCTGAAATGCCAAATTGTAATTGAATGGCATCAAATGTTGTTCTATCTTCCCAAGCCATTTCAATAATTCTATCGATATCGGCATCGGATAAATTGATTTTTTCTGTTTTGTTTTGCAATTCATTTTCATCCATTTGTTGGTAAGCCCAAACGGAGGGCAAACCGCTATATTCGCAGAATAAATTATTATTTGTCATTTGGTAATTTATGGAATAACATTAGAAATAATAATTTGTTTATTTTTGATTTTAAGGAATTATAGTTAGATGAGCGATTACACAAAAAAGTTTCATAGCAGAAAGTCAATACGATTAAAAGGATACGATTATTCGCGTAAAGGTTTATATTTTATTACAATTTGCTGTCAGGATAGGGTTTGTCGTTTTGGGCATGTTGAAAATGGGATAATGATTTTAAATGAATATGGGCAAATTGCAAATGATGAATGGATGAAATTGCAGCATCGGTTTATAAATTTTGAGTTGGATGCATTTCAAATTATGCCCAATCACATGCACGGAATCATTAAATTAAACGAAATGCCCGCAGGGTCAGGGTTCACCCCTGACCAAGGTAAACAGAGTAACCACATTGATAGACCCAATCCAATTGAAGCCCAATCAACAACCCATAACCCATCAATTTTCGATATTATTGGTGCATACAAATCATTGGTATCAAATTATAGTTTGGAGATTTACAAATCAAGAAATCAAATGATGGGAAAATTATGGCAAAGAAGTTATCATGAACACATTATAAGAGATGAAAGAGCATATGAAAATATAGCGGATTACATTGTCAATAATCCGCAAAAATGGGAAGAAGATAAATTTTATAATAAATAGATTTATAAGTGTTAATTGAAACCCGCGTTAGTGATCGCAGCCATCCCGCCATGCGGGAGCGGAGAGGTACTATCTTAAAAAACAAATTTTATTTTATTTTTTTTACCTTTGTATTGGGAGAGGGAACATACTGTGATAACTTACTGGATGTTCACCTTGTTTAGCCATATCTTTGATATGGCTATTCTTTTTACACCAACATTGT
>CAIKXD010000337.1 GCA_903831265.1 uncultured Bacteroidota bacterium | reverse complement strand
GTTCTTCTAGAAAAGGCTATCCTTGCAAACATTGATCGCTTTAATGAGCAATTGCAATTGCATTTTAATGATATGTTTTTAAATGGTCGTGAGATTATATTAACTGTGAAAAAATGGGACAACTGGGATAAAAATTTCGAATATGAAATTGCAAATAAGGAGTTAAACGAATACATCCAAGAATGGATGCAAAAGAATACTGTAAAAGGAAGATTTACCACAAGTGACGCAAGCGAAAACAGAATGAATTTCGAACAAGTTAGAATTCCATTATACGATTCAGCATCAAATGCATCTATTGATGCGAGAGGCTTTGCAAAAGGACTACAAAAATATTTAAAAGCCGCTCCTTTTAATTTTGAGGTTAAATTAATGACGAGGGGCTTAGGGGAAGCAATTTTGGTTTTGGGAGAAAAATAAAAATCATGAGAAAAATTATATTAGGATTGGTTGCAACAGTAGTGATAATGGCTGCTGATGCGCAAGTTAATTTGGATGACTTTGGTAGAATTGTATTAAACACCTATTTACCAGAAAACATAGCTATACCTGCAGAGGCCAAGAGTATATTATCGACCAAATTAAATCAAATTACAAGTAATAACGGTATGGGTGGAAGTCAAGCAAACCCTCGTTTTATTATTACTGCAAATATAAATGTGGGCACTAAAGACATAATTGCAGGTCCTCCACAAATGATTGCTCAAAATATTGATATTACATTTTTTGTAGGTGACGCGGTTACTAATACTATTTTCTCAAATACAACATTAAGTTTGAAAGGGGTAGGCACAAATGAGAACAAAGCTTTTATAGAAGCCTTAAAAACTATTAACCCTAAAAATAAAGAAGTGGTAGCTTTTTTAGAAGAAGGGAAAACGAAAATCATTATCTATTACAGCACTAACTGCGATTTCATTATCAAAGAGGCTCAAACACTAGTGAAACAGCAGAAATTTGACGAAGCCATTTATCAACTTTCATTAGTGCCAGATGTTTGCCAGGATTGCTATTTCAAATGTTTAGACACTTTGGGGTCGATTTATCAAAAGAAAATAGATGCTGATTGTAAAATTAAATTAAATGAAGCGAAGTTAATATGGGCCTCAGCACAGAACCCCATAGGCGCAGAAAGAGCGGGTGAAATTATAAGCACAATAAATCCAATGGCTTCATGTCAATCTACAATAGATGCTTTTATAAAAACAATTGATGCAAAATTGAAAGCAGATGAGAAGGCCAGGTGGGAATTTAAAATGAAACAGTATGCCGATAAAATTGCTGCTCATAAAGAACAAGTGCGAATAGCAGAAGAAAAAGGAAAGCGAGATGATACTTATAGGGAGAATCAATCGCAGCGTGATGCAATTTCGCAAGAAAAACAATCATCTCGAAATTTCGAATTAGATAAAATTAGGGTAAACTCATACAGAGAGATAGCAGTGGAACAAGCCAAAAACCAACCTAAAACAGTAAATTACAATAACATTTATTGGAGGTGATAAACAAAAACATGAAAAATCAATTTACAATCTCATCAGCATATCAATGGAAAACCGATAATGAAAAAACTAACCATTCAGAGAAAGCTATTAAATACATATACAGTGTAATTAAATCTAGATTTTCCGATAATGAAAACAAAAAATTTAATTACAATATCAATTACAGAAAATTAAGAGCTTCGGCAGGCAGGACAATTTTAGAAAGTATAATTAAAAGAATTACAGATTCTCAGGTATTGATAATTGACATAACAACTGAAAATAAAAATGTTTATATTGAAGCAGGAATAGCAATAGCTTTAGAAAAAAACAACCCTTATTTATCTGTTTACTTCATTAGAGAACAGAGCAAAGAAAACAAACTTCCAAATGGAATCCCAAGCGATCTTCAAGGTTATTTTATATCGGAATATACAATAGATAAAAATCAAAAAATTGTTTTTAAAGATAACAATTCTCTTAGAATGAGTATCGAAAGTGATGTAAAGGAATACTTCAATCAAACTTTAAAATTCAATGCAATTGATGAAGCACAGTAAATTAAAATTCTTCAAATTTACCCCATTAATTGTTTTGCTATTTTGTACATCAAAAATTAACTCACAATCATTTGATGGGGAGAAGACGACAATGATTAATTATTTAAAGCGGATGTATAATGCATCGCCTTTTGAAGGTGCAAAAATCATTGAAAGTTATGACGAAACTTATTATGTTGCAGTTATCTCGATAAACTTTAATTCAAACACTTTAGAAATTAACAATGATTTAGCAAGAAAAAAAGCTCAAGATGCCGCTAAAATAACTTTTGCAGAGCCTTGTGTAAAATTCGAAATGCTTTCAACTCTAAAAAATGATAGCTCTAAAATAAATACTTATTTTTTCTCTTGTACACCACTTTCCAAATTTGCGAAAGAAGCATACTTAAAACAACTCCTAACAGGTGCTAAGATTATTTCTGCCCCAAATTCGAATTATTTTGTTTCTGTTATTGCCATGGATACACTTAAAAACACTTCAAAACAAATGACGGACAGAGTTGCATTAATTAAAGCTAAACAGCAAGCAAATGCATTATTTAATGGTTCTACCATAACTTCGGAGATTATAATAAAAACAGATGAGGTTGCGCGCAGCACTACTTCAACAGAAATCATAAAAGAACAATCAATGGGATTTGTAGAGGGTTTAGAGACTCTCTTAAAATTTCCCGCGAATGGCAATATCATTTACGTTTTTTACCGAGAATTATTAAATAAATAACAGAAAAAAATATATGAAATCAATTTTAAAATCAATTGTTTTTGCAAGCTTGCTTGTATTTACTCAACAAACAATATTTGCTCAAGAGGCAGAAAAAACAGTTTCTATTACAGTAAGTGGTAGCGGAAAAACACAAGATGAAGCCAATCAAAATGCTCTGCGTAGTGCAATTGAGCAGGCATTTGGTGCGTTCATTTCTTCAAAAACAGAAATATTAAATGATCAGGTTGTATCAGATCAAATTACTTCTGTAGCTAACGGGAACATTCAATCATTTTCAATATTAAATGAATCTCAATTACCGGATGGCAGCTGGGGTGTGACCCTAAAAGCTTTGGTGTCGGTAACTAAACTCACTGGCTTTGTTGAAGCAAAAGGTATTACTGTTGAAATAAAAGGCGGCTTATTTGCATTGAATATTAAACAACAATTACTAAACGAGCAAGGTGAAATTAAAGCTATATACGAGTTAATTGGGTTGCTACATGAACCAATGCAAATTTCTTTTGATTATACTATCAAAAGCTCAGATCCTATCTCATTAGACGCAGATAGCAAAAATTGGGAAATCCCCATTCAAGTAGCAGCTATAGCTAACAAAAACATGGATTTCTGTGCTAATTATTGTCTAAAGACCCTATCAGCTTTAAGTTTATCTGAAGTCGAAGTATTGGACTATCAAAAAGTCAACAAAAAGGTTTTTCCTGTATTTATAAATTACCTTGGGATAACAAAAAAGATATATTTAAGGAAAGAAAATAGCATAAAATTATTAAACACATTTACATCTCAGTGGAAATTTTATATTAATTTATTCGACGCAGTGACTACTCTTGATACACTAAATGGGGAAAGATTTAAAATAATAAATGACTTTGATTTTGGAGATAAAAATAATTGGAAGGCCGAAATTAAAAATTTAAATTTTCTTAAAAGCGGTCAAACAGCCGCAACATTTGTATTAAATGACAAAAGAAATTTATTCCAAATTGAGCAGATGACAGGATATTTAATAAAGCCAAGAGGAATCGTTTCCCATTTTAAGTTTGGTGGAATTGTTTTGTTTGAGGAAAATGGTCATGGTGTTGTAGTATCTTTGATTGATTTGGATATTCTCAAATGGGAGGAGTCTAAGATTTTTGTAAATGAACTTGTATTAAATGGCTACTCAGATTGGACATTGCCAAGTAATTTACAATTGAATCTAATATACCAAAATATGAAAGTCATTAATATAGGTGGTTTAAGTAGTCAAAATTATTATTGGAGCTCTGACGAGGGGTATGGAAATGGTTGTCGAAAATTCTTCTGGAATGGTGAATTTGATAGAGCCTTTAGTGATAATGGAATTTATTTGGGTTCCGAACCAAACAAATTTGCTCATATAAGAGCAGTAAGAACTTTCTAATAATTCGGATAGTTTTTAAAAAACAATCATTTAAAATATCATTCAATGTTTAAAAATTTAACAAGCTTTGCTATTGTGTTATTTTTAACAGTAAATACTTATGCCCAAGATTATGATAAAACTGTTTCAATAACTGTAAGTGGTAGCGGCAAAACACAGGAGGAGGCCAAGCAGTCCGCGTTAAGATCTGCAATTGAACAGGCTTTTGGAACTTTTATCTCCTCTAAGACAGAGATTTTAAATGACCAAGTAATTTCAGATCAAATTACATCTGTTTCCAGTGGAAATATAAAATCCTTTTCAATACTGAATGAATCTCAATTGCCAGATGGCAGCTGGGGTGTGCTCCTTAAAGCATTAGTGTCTATTAGTAAACTTACAAGTTTTGTGGAATCAAAGGGCGTAGCAATAGAAATTAAAGGCGGTCTGTTTGCATTAAATATAAAACAGCAATTATTAAATGAACAAGGAGAAATTAAAGCTGTAGAGCAAATGATAGGATTACTTCATGAGCCCATGCAAATTTCATTTGATTACACAATCAAAAGCAGTGAACCTATATCTGCAGACAAAACAAGCCAAAACTGGGATATCCCTTTGGTTGTGACTGCAACTGCCAATAAAAACATGGATTTTTGTGCCCACTATTTTGTTAAAACTCTCACTGCATTAAGCCTTTCGGCAGAAGAAGTTACAACTTATAAAAGTTTAAATAAAGATGTTTTCCCTATCAAAGTTAGCTTTAATGGTGAGGTTAATTTATATTTCCTAAGAGCACAAAACAGCATAAATGCAATAAAAACTCTCACAAGTCAGTGGGAATTTTACACCCGTTTATTTACTGTAAAATCTGGAATAGATGAAACAAATGGAAGTGGGAAAGTAAATCTTCATAAATTTATTGGGAGTAATGAATATTGGGAAAAGGGTATTGAAATGGAAACTGTATATTTCATTTCTTTTGGAGAACAAGC
>CAIKXD010000336.1 GCA_903831265.1 uncultured Bacteroidota bacterium | reverse complement strand
TCCTGACTTGTACCTCTTTTAACCCTAAAAAAATGTAATTGCTTCAATCAAAGTGTTTTATAAAAATATTTTACGATTTTTACCGCACTAAGGTTGGTTTATGCTTAAATTAAGAGTTGTAAAAACAGGCTCCTCTGCCCATGCTGTGCAAGCTGTTCGTTATGAGGATAACAGAAGACATATCGTAAAGCATTTTGGTTCTTGTAAAACAGAAAAGGAACTTGATGATTTATTGGAAAATGCCCAAGAATGGATAAGAGTTAATTCCGGGCAAATTGCAATGTTCGATACTAGACCGAGTTCATCAATTTCAGACTTAGATAATTACTCATTTTTAGGTGTTTACTATACTTTTATTTATGAGGTTTTTACCTCACTGCTCAACCAAATTAGCTTTCTAAAATTAAATCAACCATTATTAATTGATTTAGTTATAATGCGTCTTTTGGAGCCTGCATCAAAGCTACAATCTATTGAACTGATAGAAAGTTATTTTGGAATTAGGCACCTTAGGAAGAACTATTATAAAATAGCTCCAGTGTGGTTACATTTGAAAGAATCTGTCGAGTCTACTGTAATTACTTTTGCTAAGCAGCACTATGAATTTAATTACGATATATTGTTTTATGATGTAACAACCCTCTATTTCGAAACTTTTCAAGAAGATGAGTTACGAAGAAATGGCTTTTCTAAGGATAACAAATCACAACAACCGCAATTAGTAGTAGCATTAATGGTCTCTAAAGAAGGCTTCCCAATTGCTTATGAGATTTTTCCAGGCAATACATTTGAAGGACATACTATCATCCCTGTCATTAATTCTTTTATTGATAAGCACCAAGTAAAACACTTTACGGTTGTAGCTGATGCAGCAATGATTAGTGCTGTTAATATTAATGAACTTTTGAAAAATAATGTTCATTACATTGTTGGAGCTAGGTTGGGTAATTTATCAATCGACATAATCAATTTAATTGATAAAGAAATTTTTCGTGAAGATGGTAGAAGTATAAGACTTAAAACAGAGAATGGTTATTTAATTTGTAGCTATTCTACAGTGCGCTATCGCAAGGATAAATACGAAATGGAGAAACAAATTGAAAAAGCTAAACTAATCATAGAAAAACCTTCTAAAAAAAGAAAAATAAAGTTTACACAGACTAAAGATGAAAGAACAACATTGAATCAAGCATTGATTGATAAAACCACAAAACTATTGGGACTAAAAGGCTATTACACAGATTTAGAAGAAAATATTGCAAGTAACCAACAAGTAATAGAAAAATATCATGAACTCTATAAAATCGAACAAGCATTTAGAATATCGAAGAGTGATTTAAAAACAAGACCAATATTTCATTTTAAGCAAGAACCAATTAAATTACATATGCTAATTTGCTTTATGGCACTTGTAATTTCTAAACATATCGAATTAAAAACTCAAACATCAATAAAAAGATTTTTATCTGAATTTAAAAAGATAACCGATGCTAGAATGCTTAACAATTTCAATGGAAAAGAAAAAAGAATCAGGGCTAAAATAAATCCCGAAATTATTCAATTATTAGAAAAGTTAAATGTACCGCACTAAAAGGTACAAGTCAGGAAAAATAGTGTCAAGTAAAAAAAACGCAACAAATTGTCGTTGGGTCATTAATATTATTCAACCGAATGCCAATCAGTAAACTTATCCATCATGTCAAAATATTCTTTTAAGTCCTGAATACTGCTTTGCGGAATCTCTGCTTTTTGACCGTCAGTAAGAAGTATAGTTGCTGTTTTTGTAGCAGCATTAAAACCAGTCAGCCAAACATTATTACCTTGATGTAAGCTGTGGTCAAGTCCTAATTTTACTTCCTCATTAATGTGTCCTGGACGACCTGATGCATCAATTTTTTGAAGACTTGCTTTCCCTTTTACCATAACTATTCTTCCATTTGGGTCGTAACAATAGTATTTGTCTTTAGCGAAGTTAAAAACAATTAAAACTTCATTTACTGAATAAGTAATTTCATTTACTGAATTAAGTAATCTGCGAAGAGTCGATTTGTCCATGTGCATCTTCTGAATTACCTTGAATCACTTTTACTTGCGCACCACTTTTTATCATATACCAACCAGGAGATAAAGCTTCTGTTTGTGCAAACGATGATAGTAATGTAAAAAGCACAATTGAAAATGTAAGAATTATTTTTTTCATAATATCTAATATTTGTTTTCTACTCATTTGGCTTTTCGATGTCGCCCCGTTTTTTGAGTGGTCTCTGGTCTCCACTTTTGAATTGTAACATTAAGAATTTTTCAAACAGTCAAGAACTGCCACAAAAATACTTTGTTGGTTCTCTTATCTGTATCATTCCGCTGTGTTGTTTTTTAAACTTGCCCTTAACGTTTTGGCGCAAGGCGAAGAAGCGGATTTCGAAGCACTAAACTGTCAGCCATTACTGAACTTGATACGAAGCACAAAGCTTCATTCAAGCACTGAACCCGCTTTTTTGCCAAACGCCTGTTATAGGATAGTTTTAGTATGGTCCATCAATTGTAATAGTTTATAGTTTATTGGCTTACCAAATTTCAGGTTTTGAAACTGCAGATGGAATGACAGGAATACCGAGTCTTAATTGATAATGTGTCAATATGCAATGGTGTCAAACTTGTCCAAATCATTTTCCTAATATATTTTAAGTTAATTAAAAGTCCATTTATTGATACCAGATTTAACTTTTAGCTTAGTAAACGATTTTTTTGACCAACAGTCTTTTGTGTCAGCAAACTTAATCGTGAAGGCATCATCAGGATCTACACAGAAATAGCCGTCACCAGAACCCCATTCAGTTAATAGACCTTGTCTGCCTCTTATATATATATTCCCCGAGTAATTTCCAATATCAATTGTCTTGTAATCATACGCAGGGATTGAATACCACCCGACAGATGTCCAACATTCATCATTATTGTCGTAATATGCGTAGCATGCATAAACTTCTCTATCACTATTGTTGTAAAATTGAATTTTAGTTTGTGAGTAAGCTGAACTACCAATTATTACAAACAAAACCAGGATAATTAATTTTTTCATTTTTTTTTCATTATTTCATTTTACCTACTCATAAGGCTTTTCGGAATACGCCCCGTTTTTTAAGTGGTATCTGGTCTCCACTTTTTTATTTTTGATTTCTGTCACTGTGGGTGGTCAGACCTTTGGCTTTCGCAGACCGTCTTGGTTTTTAAACTTGCCTATAACCAGCTGATATGCGATGGGCAATTTTTTTAGCACAAAAGTTAGTTCGGAGAACTGAACTTTCGGCTACCACTAAACTGTCTGCGGAGCGGGAAAAACCCCCTATTGCAAATGTGCTGTTACCTGTTGTGCTTTCTCTCCAGTCGAAGGTATGTTGTTATAAATTACCCACAAATTATTTTTTAAGTTTTCCTTTTGCTTTTTTAATACTGTCAAGTTTAGCTTGATTGTCGCTGCCGTGTTCAATTCTTTCAGTTGGTTTAGCTTTTGTTGTCTGTTTATTATTTGAATTTGTAGGATTTACAGTTGTTGTATGCTTGTCGCTGTGAGTTGAAGTATTAGATTTTGTTGTGTCGTTTTGAATTACAACTTTGCTATTTGCTACGCTGTCTTTAGCAACGAATTTTGTTGAAGTTTTTACTTCAATTTCACTACTTTTTTTTGTCGGTGTTTGGCAAGATGAAAGAAATTCACAGAGCACAAAGCAATTAGTTAGCAATAATAATTTTCTCATTTTTTAAAGTTTGATTGTTAGAAGAAATGATTATTAAATATGTCCCTATTCCTAAGTTGGATTTATTAAAAGTGAATTGGTTTTTCCCTGCAATTGCATTACCATTAAACAATGTTGTTACTAATTTACCTTGAATATCAAATATGTCAATACTAATTTTTGAGTTTGTTGACAATTCAAATTCTGTTTTAAATTCTTGATAGATTGGATTAGGGTAAAGTTTAAAATTGTCTGATTTGGGTTCGTTTGCAATAGTTGATGTTCCTCCTGTTCCTGTAATTTCCGCAATCCAAGTTTCCCAATCGTTTGAAGTCGTTCCAAACATTCCATTCATCCAAACTGTTGGAGCTGAATTATTATGTTTTCTGCAAATGCCAGTATAATCGCCCCATCTTTCAGCACTACCTGCCGAAGCGGTGTAGTCAGCATAACCTGTGCCTGATTTAACAAGTTTTGAAGCACCAAAAGTCATATTATCATCACAATTTACAACTCTAATTTCGGGATAAATATTAGAACCTGTTCTGCCAAAACCAATCATTACAGATTTGTCGGTAGTTGTTGTTGCAAATGATGCAACCGAAGGATACGAGTATTCGTAACCACTTAACCCAAATTTAGAAGAAGTATTTGTTTGAGTTGATACATCAAGACGATTGTAATTTATTCCGTTGTAACCATTTGAATAGTCAGAATGAAATACAAAGTGAATAATTCCATTTTGATAAAAACCTGATAATGCTCTGCAATCACCATTGTCTAATTGCGTTGTAGTTCCAGATTGGTTTCCGTCTGCTGCTGGGGAGTATGCTGTAGTTGAAATGCTGTAATGATTTAGTGTTTCATTTGAAGCACTCATATCATCTGTTAAGTCGTATAGGTCAATTGTTGAAGAACCGGAACTTTGTGTTGAAACTAAATAACAACCAGGCCCATAGTTTCCTTGTTGTCCGCTTGAAACAGGAAGTAAAGTAAATGGGCTTGAAGTAATATTATTCCAATACTGCCAATTTATTGTGCCACCTGTATAGCCATTATTTTTTTCGATTTGATAAAGTAAACTTTCTTCAAAAATTGAACTGTTACTAAACGAATTACCTGTAACATAAAGTTCGTTTGTTGATACAGCAATTTTTGGATAGTCGAAC
This sequence comes from uncultured Bacteroidota bacterium, assembly GCA_903831265.1. Taxonomy (GTDB): domain Bacteria; phylum Bacteroidota; class Bacteroidia; order UBA4408; family UBA4408; genus CAIKXD01. The sequence continues at coordinate 40,667 of CAIKXD010000336.1, read as the reverse complement.
CATGTATTGTTATTTGCAGGATTGCCGCTAAACTTATAATTCCACCAATTTCCATTTGGGTCATTTGTCTGCGAAAAACATACAAGAATATTAGAATTAGAGGAATTGCCAGAACATTCTTGTGCGAAAAAAATAAACTTGTCTGCACCACTATCATAAATTACAACCGGGTCACAAACATTTGTAATTGTCGGGTCATTAAAGAAGCCGTCAATTGTATTTGTAAAGGTCATTGTGCCGTTTGTATTGTAAAATTCAATTGAGTTATTCGCAACACTTATAATTTTACCACCGTTTGAAATTGCAACTGAATTGTCCATTGGAGAATTACCTGTATTTGTATTACCCAAAAAATTAGAACCAACAACAGGCGTAACGGCTGCGGCAGCAGAGGTAATTTCTGTTTCTGGTGTATTCAATTTTTCATTTTGCTTTAGCATCATTTTTTGATTTTTGATTTGTTGAAGTCCTAAATCATTTTTTGAATGATGTTTAATGCACCTGTTGTTTAACAATGGTTTCCATTTTAGGTCTAACGAAATGGGTTTAATTTCTCTTGCTACAGTTACAGTGTATTGAGGTGATTTTGTCGCCTGAGTAATAACTTTTGCAGTAGTTGGAATAATTGCTTTTTGTGTCTGTGCATTTACGTAAAAGCACATTGTCAAAAAAAGTCCTGAAAGTATTTTTATTTTTTTCATTTTTTCATTTATTTGTTTTGCTTACTCTATTTTGGGTTTTGTAGCATTGCAGGTAACTAGCTGATATGCCAATGTTTTGTTTTTACCTTTGATGCCCAGACACTCGCTGGTGTCCCGCGATTGAGCTTAGCATGCGAGCTCCGAGAATTAACGCTCTTTGGATTCCAAATCTCAATAACAATACTACCATCGGTATTAATTGTATTACAGTTTACTTGATATGATTGGCCGAATATAAATCCATTTCCCAAAATAGTAAAAACAGTAATGAGCAAAAAAATGCAATAGCTATTCAGTATTTTATAATTTAATTTCAATCGAGACATTACTCTAATTTTCCCTACTCATATGGCTTTTCAGTTTTCGCCCCCTGCATATTGCCTTGTAAGGAAAGGCCGTTTTTTAAGTGGGTGCTGCTCCACTGTATTTTTAAATTGCTAAACTTATACTCGCGTGCATTTTTGAAGCACAGCTGCAAAAAATATTCGTTTACAAATAAAGTGAATATTTTTGTAAAAAACCGCCACTTATAAGGTTTTAATGCTTTATTTAAAGTTATATTGCTACTATGGAGGATATTTTAATAAATCAACGTAGGAAGTATAATAATAAGTACCACGAATTTTAGAATTTAAAAAGCTTCTGCACTCGCTTGTGTCGAGCGATTGAGCCTACCTTTCGGGCTCCGACCGCTTTGTTTTTCTTGCAATGGCATTTTATACCAATTGTATTTATCAAATAGCCCCAAGCTGTTTAATAAATTTACAATGGTTAATGCCGATACAACTTGAAATTAGTACAAAAAAGCTTGGCCGCAATTGGACTAAATTGAAAGTGTAATCGGTATTAATTCAGCAAGTTGTACTTGCGTGGATATGGTTTGCGGGCCATTTTTGAAAATCTTATACAGAATTTATTGCCTCAAAATTAATATTGTAGTTGTTTTTAAATTGAGTTCCTATTAAATTTTAACTTCAATGTTATGAAACCGAGCGGAGCTCTAACAATTAAAAAAACACGAAGTGCAACTTCGTGTTTACGGGGTTTTGAATTTTTCATCTCTTGTATGTGAAGTCAAACCTAAAGCTATGTATCACACGATTGAATATTGTTTCCATCTCACTGTCATAAAATTCAACCGGTATACTGAAATTAAGTTGATAAATTTTTGAGTTAAAAAAGCATTGTACTTGCTTAAAGTAAAACTGATATGATTGATTTCCTGATGACTGTTGAGAAGTAAAATCGTAGATGTATGCAGGATAGTTATTTAAAAATCCATTTTTGATTTGAATATTTTCTCTGGTTGTATTGTTCAACGCCAAAAGCTCATCAATAAACTTGCTCTGAATATTTTCAAAGGTATTACTCTTAGAAATGTCATTAGAGTCTTCAGGAATGTAGGTCAGATGAACTACAGTTACTGAAATTGATACTCCTTTGTTTCTATTCAAAGCACGAGCAAGTGTTTTAGATGATGTGCCTCTATCATACTCCCAATCTTTTGGGAACTGCAGTTGAAAATGGTATTTCGAATTTCTATAAACCTCAAAATCCCAATGATCGTTTTCTAAATTTTTATCTGTTGGTGGAGTTAACTCCTTATTCTTATTGTAATCATCAATGTTAAAATTTTGCGATTGTCCATAGGTAACATGCATTTGTAAAAGCAAATTAAAAATAGCAATTAAATAAAATCTTTTAATCAATAGTTTAGTCATAAATCAATATCTTATAATTTAATACAATAAATAAATTTGTAGCATGATGCTCAAATTTTCGTTTTAATTAGCGTAAAATGCACACTAAAATCATTCACTTCAAAACCACTACTGTCCCCGATAGATAATCATGCCAGCCGTTCGGTCTTTTGGAAATAAAAGTTAGAATATCAAAGGGTATGAACCTTAGTATTGTTCTGCCTAGTATTTGAGTTTTTTTAGGTTTGCCCCATGTTTTTAAATCTCTAACTTGAAGCCTAAATATCCGCTTACCTATCGAAGTAGAACTAAATGATTCATTTAATAAATAATAAAGAAATAAAACAAAAAGAAATAGATAGTTGGTGTATGAATTATCTAATTTTACAATCAATTGTATGCATATGCTTAAACAAAAGCAAATTAAAAAGTCTATTAAAAAAGCAGATAACCTCTGCCACCAGAGTGCTAACTCATTGTGCTTTTGGCTTAAATTATGATCCTCATTATTAGATATTTCTTTTTTTTGAGGGGTAAATAATAATTCAATTTCTGTTAAAAGATATAAGGTGCCAATTATGAGTGCTAACCAACCGGTAAATGTATTTCTATTATTGTTTTCAATAAGTATTTTTATTCCTACAATTACCATTAATATACTGCCTATTGTGATAATAAGTCTAACGATTGGTCGTTCTGTAATTTTCTTTTTTTTCATGTTATATAAATTGGCAAAAGGTTTAAAAAATTTACCCACACACTCGCTCGTATCCCGTGAGTGAGCTTAGAGCATTCGGGGTTGCTTGATGTTTATAAATGTCCGGTAGCATTTCTATTTGATATTTGGTGCACAGCCTAAATTTTCATTGTATGGTTGTATGTATTCCCAAAATGCTTTCCCTGCACTGTTCAAATAGTTAAAAGAGTAATTAAACTTGGTGTTTGAGCCAACTTGATAAATATACTCTGAACAGCTAAAAGAATATTCTTTCTTGAAACAGACAATTGCAAAATACAGTGTTTTATAGTCAACAGTCGTTTGATAAAATGTCACCTTTGAAATGGCATCACTATTATAACTTGTATATGTTGTCCCATACCCACCTTCTTTTTTTACATACTCCATAATTTCGTTACAGGACTGTGCTTTTAATGCGATTGTCGTTAATGTTATGAAGAGGTATAAAATTATTTTTTTCATTGTTTTAAATTTATTTGTTGCTTACTCTTTTCGGTTTTCAGCTTCCCCGTTGGTTCGTGTGGTCGTTAGTGAATTTGAAGCAAGTGCATATGGTACACTAATCAATTGTGTTGTACTCATAACAACATAGGTGCTCCCTCCCGTAGCATCCAATTCCACTTTTACAAAGTAAGCACCCCCGGCCCAGTTGATGTTTGCAAAACTTCCACTTACAACTGTGCCAACTCCAATTGCAAAATTTACCAATCCAAATTGATTGGTAGTTACTGCGTGTGTTTCGGAATAAACGTTTGTACCTGTTGCGCTGCCTTGCAACAAACTAATTCTAAAACTAACTGCTTGATTGCTTATTACTGAACCAGCTGCATCACGCGCAACTGCCTGATAATTGAAGCTTTGCGGAGCTTGCGCTTTAGCTGAATTGATAAATTGATTTGCTAAAATGCAAATGATTATGAGTAATTTTTTTGTGTTCATGCTCTATTAGTTTTTAATTATTTTAAAAGTCTTTGTTTTCTGATTTTTAGTTACAACATCAACGAAATAGGTCGAATTAGCAAGTTCTATAAATGATAATTTAGTTTGCTTGTCAGTTATTTTGTTTTGCAAAACGAGTTTTCCGTTTATGTCGTGCAATAAATATTGTGCGTTTTGCAAATCGTTTTCGTTAATGCTTATAATTACAAAATCTGCTGTTGGATTTGGAGAAATTGTAATGTTTGAATTTTGGTTATCGTCAATTGCAGTAATCACTAAAACACTTTGATTAAATCCTTGTGTCAAAATGCTGTTTGTGTTTGTTGCAGTGTTTGTAATTGGTTCACCAATTGTCCAACTGAGTTGTGTGTTTGAATTTGTCGCTGTATTTCCTGCACTTCCAATAACTTGTAAAGTGTTAGTCTGCGAAAAACAAATACTTGAGGTAAGTAAAATAAATGATGTGAATATTTTTTTCATTTTGTTTATCTTTTAATTTTATAACTACTCCTAAGGCTTTTCAGTTTCGCCCCCTGCCTATTGCCTTGCCGGGAAAGGCCGTTTTTTAAGTGGTTGCTGCTCCACTGTTTTTTTAAATTACTAAACTTATACTCGCGTGCATTTTTGAAGCACAGATGCAAAAAATATTTGTGTACAAATAAAGTGAATATATTTGTAAAAAACCGCCACTTATAAGGTTTTATTGCTTTATTTAAAGATATATTGCTACTATGGAGGATATTTACTAAATAACCTAAAAATAAAATAAAAAGCACTGCCAGCTTAGGAGTTTAACAAGCTTATACCCCAGCACTCGCTCGCGTCCCGCGAGTGAGCTTACTATGCGGGCTCCGACCGCTTTATTTACCCAGTAAAATCGAAGCTGTGCTTCGGATTATTTTAATTTAGCAAGTTGTACTTGCGTGGATATGGTTTGAATGCTATTTTTTAAAATCGTGTGCTGAATTTATTGCCTCAAAATTAATATTGTAGTTGTTTTTAAATTGAGTTCCTATTAAATTTTAACTTCAATTTTATTAAGCCGAGCGGAGCTCTAACAATTAAAAAACACGAAGTGTAACTTCGTGTTTACGGCGGTTGGCGAGGACGCCAAGCAAGGACAAAATTTTTTACAGAGGACTGAGGCCTTAAAGTATTATCACTCGGAGGATGCGAGCGATGGCGGAGAATATATTACAGGCTGCTTATTGCTCATTATACCAAAATATGTATCAACATTCGTGTATTTACGGATAAATACGGATATTTTATGAGTTTAAATCGGATGTGTTTTCGTATATTTGCGAATAAATACGGATATTTTATGAGTTTACTAATACATACATTGAAACTTGATTTGGGCATGAAACTGATGACCGAATTAAGTAAAATAGACAGATTTGATGCTTCCTGGGCAACTATTGAAAAGCGTGAAGGCGCTTCTTTGAAACAATTGAAATCCATTGCCACGGTTAGAAGTGTAGGGGCTTCAACCAGGATTGAGGGTTCAAAGATGACTGATGAGGAAGTAGCTGTTTTGATTGAAAAATTGGCTATTTCCAAATTAGAAGAAAGAGATGAGCAGGAAGTAATTGGTTATTTTAATGCCTTAGATACGATTGCTGCAAACTATGAATCTATCGGTATTTCTGAAGGTCAAATAAAAAACTTACATAAAATATTGATGCTGCATGGCGAAAAAGATGCTTGGCATAGAGGAAACTACAAGCAAGTGAGTAATGCCGTAGAAGCTAATTTGGTTGATGGTACGAAGCAAATTGTATTTAAAACTGCTGAACCAGGATTAGAAACACAGGATGCCATGATGCAATTGTTTGAATGGTATCAATCAGATAAGGAAACAATTCCTCTGGTTAAGGCAGCTTTGTTTGTTTACGAATTTTTAAGTATCCATCCATTTCAAGATGGCAATGGAAGATTAAGCAGATTGCTTGGTAGTTTACTGCTCTTGAAAAATGGTTATTCATGGATTCAATATGTTAGTTTTGAGCATGAAATTGAAAGTAGAAAATCGGAGTATTACAAAGTGCTCATGCAAACGCAGCGAAACAGACCAGGTGAAAATATTACGGACTGGCTGACTTTTTTTATCAGCTGTTTGATAAACATACAAGAGCACTTGCTGGTTAAATTAGAAGAAAGCAGAACAGAACAGCCCCTTTCACAACGAGAGAAAAGCATCTTATTCTTTATTAAAAACCACGCAGGATGTGGGTCTAGCCAGATAGCTAAGAAACTTGACATGGCTTTACCAACCGTAAAGAAATCTTTGGCTGAATTAGTTTTAAAAGGAAGCATCACGAAAGAGGGACAGGGTAAATCGACAGGGTATTTTGAGGTTTATTAAGATAGATTAAAAATAAAGTTTTTTGAAAAGAAAATAACTTTATGCATTTGCCTTAGTGTATTACCGCTCGCAGGATGCAAGCGATGGCAGAAAAATGCGAAGCTATGCTTGGTGTATATTAATTTTTAGCATGCAAAAGCAGCACTTAACTTTTATGGAAATTAGCGCAACAGAGTGCCAAAAAATAGATGAAACAAACTATAGTTTTTTCACAAACTTACACAGGATCACAATTACCTGATCGTTAATTTTGCCTTCGATATGCTCGGGATTATCATGTACCAGTTTTATTCTTTTTACCACTACGCCTTTTGATGCGGTAAAGCTTGTTCCTTTTACATTAAGCGCTTGTGTAAGCACAACATTGTCGCCATTTTCGAGGATATTGCCAAAGGCGTCTTTATGTACATCCGCTACTTGAAAGGCGCTCATGGCCCATTCAACAACATTTTCATCTAAGTCGACATTGTTTAACACACTGCTTACCCATTCTTCGTTTTTAAAGTGTTGCATAATGCGGTAGCTTAAAGCTTGCACGCTTGGCTCTGGATTCCAAATGCTGCCTTCTAAACATCGCCAATGGAATGATGCATCAGTATCATCTATTGCTTTAAAGCAAGTATCGCAGAGGGCTACTTGATTTTCAATTTGTTCATCACTTTTAGGGCTAACTGTATATGCATTATTTGCATTTTGAGTATTGCACAATTCACACATTTCACCATTTCTTTGTTTTAACTGATTGCTGATTGACATTATTGTATTGAGTTTACGTGATTTATGATTTATGATTTGCGATTTTGTGATTTGCGATTGTTTGATTTACGATTAAGGCTACTTGGCTGTATTAAAAATAAGTTCAAGGCAATGTTTACCATTTAAATTTCTTGTTCAATATTCAAAAGAAATCTTAACCCTGCTTCCTAATTTCTAACTCCCAAATATTTCGTCCATTTCTTTATTGGTTAACTTGCAATTAATCCATTCTGAATCTAAGTATACTGGCATTTTTTTGTAGAATTTGATGGCTTGTTCATTCCAATCTAATACCTGCCATTCCATTCTTCTTACTCCTTGTTTTTGCGCTACTTTCCCCACTTCATTAAATAATAATTTACCTATACCTAATCCTCTTTTCGATTCGGTTACAATAATGTCTTCTAAAAACAGGCACCTGCCTTTCCAGGTAGAATATTTGTAATAATAAAGAGCTAAACCTATTATTTTTTCATCTTCAATGGCTACAAAAAACTCGAAAATAGCATGTGCTCCAAAGCCATGATGCTGCATTTCGGCTATGGTTACACTTACTTCGTTTGGCGCTTTTTCATAATCAGCCAATTCTTTTATTAAGCACAAAATAGCTGGTAAATCATCTATTTCTCCTTTTCTAATTGTTACTTTATTTTCCATAATTATTAATTTACTGAACGAGTATCTAGGGCATCGCGCAAGCCATTGCCTAGTAAGGTAAATGCTAATACCAATAACATAATGGCGCAACCTGGAGCTAAAGCTAAATAGGCTTTATCGAGTACAATGTAACCATAGTGTTCTTTAATCATATTACCCCAACTGGGCATGGGTGGCTGCGCACCAACACCTAAAAAACTAAGGCCCGCTTCAATTAAAATTGCGTTGGCAAAATTACTGGCAGAGATAACAATAAGTGGACTCCAAGCATTAGGTAAAATATGTTTAAAAATTATTCTGAAAGGCTTGTAGCCGAGGGCTCTGGCTGCTTCCACAAATTCTTTTTCGCGAAGGCTTAAAAATTGTCCGCGTGTAATGCGCGCTACCTCTACCCACATGGTTAAACCCACGGCTATAAATATTTGCGAAAAGCCTTTGCCTAACAATAAAGTAATTGAAATAACCAATAATAAAGTAGGAATGGACCATATAACATTGATAAACCAGGTAATGATAGCATCTGTTTTTCCGCCATAATATCCTGCCACAGCGCCCATAAAAATGCCCACCAATAAAGAAATAAAAACAGCAATTAACCCAACAGATAAGGAAATAATGGTTCCTGCAAAAATTCTACTCAATAAATCGCGGCCATACTTATCAGTACCTAATACATATTTTTCGGTGCTAATATTGGTGTTTTCTATGATTTTTTTTAAGGTTTGTTGCGATATGCTTTGCTGTATACCATTTTTGTTTGTATAAGTAATTGTTTGATTATTTGAATTGTATACCGAAGCACTTATACCATAGGCTGCCTGCACCATTTTTATTTTGAGCTCGGGTAAAAGTTGTTCCCCTTGGCCACTATATTCGTTATAAAAAATTTCATCGCCATTGAAGCGATACTTGTTGATAGGAATATATTTATAAGGATTTTGGGCTCCTCCAAAAAACAATTGTTCAATAAAGTTTGCTGTTTCGATAGCTTTACCCTTGTTTATTTTGAGCATGGTAACTTTAAAGCCAGGCTTTTGAGCAGCAATAGGCAACAACATTTCGTTGGCCATTAGGGTTTTATCTTTTCTTATGTTTGCGCCTAATATGGCTACTAAAACAGCAAGTAAAATAACTACCAAGCCAAAAATAGCAGGTTTGTTTTTTATTAATTTAGCAAAGGCTAAAGCTCCGGGCGACTTACTTTTAAGCAACGATTTTATTTTCGGGTAAAGCTAAATTATTTTAACTTTATTTTAATAGTAATTATTTAAAAATGTAGCTTAAAACTGAATCTACATTAAAAACCTACTCAAATTAATTTCTTTATCGTTTACTCATTTGGCTAAGAGTGTAACTGTAGAATAATCTTTAAAACTTATTCAATGATTATTTTTTTGTTGAGATAGTTATTGTTTATATCTGTTATTTCAATAAAATATATCCCTTTGGGTTGTGTGCTTAAATCTATATTAAACTGATTGGTTAGGTTTGATTTATGAGAGAGCACATTCACTCCCACCATATTATAAATAACATAGCTTTTCAATAAAATACTTGAATGTTGTACTATGAATTTTCCATCATTGGGATTTGGATAAACACTGAGTTCATTAGGATTATTGATTTGTGTAATTCCGTTTGCAAAGTTTCCTAGTTTTGCAATAAAGACAGCCTCATAGTTTCCTAAAGAATCTTCATTTACCAAAGTTGTTGTATCAAAGTTAATTGTTGATGCATATTTGTAAGTGCCACCTAAATAAACATTTCCGAGCTGATCTATAGCTGATTGACCGAAATCAATTCCAGCACTACCAGCACTTTTGGCCCAAATTGGACTTCCAAAATCATTATATTGAGCAATGAAAACATTATAATAGTTTCCTGAATTATACAAAGTTGTTGCTCCAAATGTTATAGAGTTAGAAGTATAAATTCCTGATAGGTAAATATTATTTAAGTTGTCGATATTTAAACTATTACCTTGATCATACCCCAATCCTCCTGCTCCCTTTGCCCATATTGGATTTCCTGAATCATCGTATTTTACAATAAATAGATCTCGAAAATCAACATTATTTAAGGTTGTTGACCCAAAAGTTATTGGAGAAGAAAATTCACCAGAAACAACCACATTTCTAAGCTTATCGGTTGCTACTGCCATTCCGATATCATAACCAATATTGCCTGCACCTTTTGCCCAAATAACATTACCTGATGAATTATATTTTACCAGAAACATATCAGGTGAGTTGCCAGTAGTATCTGAATTGGTTAAAATAGTTGTGCCAAAAGTAATATTTGGTGAGAAGTATCGGCCAGTTACATAAATATGTCCTAAGGCATCTGTACATATAGCATAGCTCTGTGTATGTTTTGTACTTGATTCCTTTTTAGCCCAAATTAGATTTCCAAAAGCATCATATTTTGCTAAAAACATCATTGCTGTATAAAGAGCATTCGGTAAATTGATTGTTCCAAAACTTAATGATGAAAAACAATAACCAGTAATATAAATATTTCCTGAAGCATCTGTAGCAACTTTTGGATCTTCAGGTAAACTTGAAGAATTGACGCTTGAACTTTTGGCCCACATAAAACCACCTAAAGCATTGTATTTTGCAATGAAAATATTGCGTGAACCGTTGTTAAATAATGTGGTGCTTCCAAAGGTAATGGAATTTGAATCAAATTCACCAGTAATTATAACATTACCAACAGTGTCAGTTGTTATTGAATTAGCTTTCTCACCATAACTATCTCCCTCGCTTTTTGCCCATAATACATTGCCATTGGGGTCGTATTTTACAATGAAAATATCGCTCCAACCTCCACCATTATTTGTTAAAGTAAATGCTCCAAATGTAATTGTTGGAGAAGAAAATTTACCTGTAATGTATACATTACCATTAACATCAGTTGCAGTGCTGTAACAAAAGTCAGGTGATGTTCCTCCTGCACCTCTTGCCCAAGCCCAGTTAGGAGCTTGAGCTTTAACGTTTATTAATATGAAAGCAAAAATAATTGTAAGAATTGTCTTTTTCATATTGCAATTAATTTATTGCTAAGGTGGATTTTTATTTTGATAGGCAGCAATTTGATGAAAGTGTAATTTCATTGGGTTGCTGTTCGCCAATTACAAACATGCAAGCCGCAAGAGCGATGGGAGTTAGGTGCCGCGCACCACGGACAGCGCGGTTTTGCGCTTTGCTTTTTTTGCAAAGCGCAAAACTTGCCCAAATTATTTTAATCTAAAAACGGATAGCGATAGTCGGTAGCTGGTACAAAAGTTTCTTTAATGGTGCGTGGAGAAACCCAACGTAATAAATTAATCATACTTCCAGCCTTGTCGTTGGTGCCACTGCCTCGTGCGCCACCAAATGGTTGCTGACCCACAACTGCACCTGTACATTTATCGTTGATATAAAAATTACCTGCACTGTGGTTTAATTTTTTTGTAGCTAAGTCAATGGCATAACGGTCTTGCGCAATAATGGCGCCTGTTAACGCATAAACTGATGTTTTATCTACGATGTCTAAAGTGGCTTCGAACTCGTTTTGGTTATATACAAAAATGGTAAGTATTGGGCCAAATAGCTCTTCGCACATGGTAACATAATATGGGTCTTGAGCCACAATTACAGTAGGTTCAATAAACCAACCTTTACTTTTATCGTAATTACCACCAGCAACAATTTCTACATTTTTATCTTGTTTGGCGGCATCAATAAACTTGGCCAATTTATCAAAAGATTTTTCGTCAATAACGGCATTAATAAAATTGCTAAAATCTTCGGTTGGGCCCATTTTAAATGATTTTAAATCGGCTTGTAGTTGTGCTTTTACCTCGGGCCAAATGTTAGAAGGAATATAGGCTCTTGAAGCGGCACTGCATTTTTGTCCTTGGTATTCGAAAGCACCACGAGAGAGTGCAGTTGAAACGGTTTTGATATCGGCACTTGGATGTGCCATAATAAAATCTTTACCACCTGTTTCGCCCACAATGCGGGGGTAACTTTTGTAAAGATGAATATTGTTTCCTATTGATTTCCAAATATCTTGAAACACACTGGTAGAGCCAGTAAAATGAATGCCCGCAAAATCGGGATGTTTAAAAATAACATCGCCTGCATCGGGACCAGATACATACACCAAATTAATAACACCATCAGGCACACCAGCTGCTTTAAACAATTGCATTAACACATTGGCAGCATAAATTTGTGTGTTGGCTGGTTTCCAAACTACTACATTGCCCATTAATGCTGCACTTGAAGGTAAATTACCTGCAATAGCTGTAAAGTTAAATGGGGTTAACGCAAATACAAAACCTTCTAAAGGTCGCTGTTCAACGCGGTTCCACACGCCTGGTGATGATATAGGTTGTTGTTTATAAATTTCGGTCATGTATTGCACATTAAAGCGCAAGAAGTCGGTGAACTCGCAGGCAGCATCGATTTCGGCTTGGTAAACATTTTTACTTTGGCCCATCATGGTGGCTGCATTCAATTTCATGCGGAACGGACCTGCGGCAAGTTCTGCAGCTTTTAAGAAAATAGCAGCACGTTGTTCCCAGCTCATATTTACCCAGTTTGGGCGTGCAGCTAAGGCGGCATCAATGGCTTGTGATACATGTGTTTTATTACCTTTATGATAATGTCCTAAAACATGTTGATGATCGTGTGGTGAAGTAAGTGTTGCTTTATCGTTGGTGCGTACTTCTTGGTTTCCGATATACATTGGAATATCCATTTGTTGTGCGCGCATGGCAGCAATGGTATCTTTCAATTGTTGGCGCTCTGATGAGTTTGGCGCGTAATTTTTTACGGGTTCGTTAATTGCTATTGGAACATTAAAAAAGCCTGTTGACATGGGATATATTTTTATAAATTTTGAGGTGCAAAGGTAAATATTTTTAATTAGCTAGTGAATTGATTAGCTGATTGGGATGATTAGCTGATGAGTATGATTAGCTGATTAGCTGATGGGGGTGATTGGCTGATTAGCTGATGGGGTTGATTAGTTGATTGGCTGATAGTGGTGATTAGCTGATTAGCTGGTGGGGATGATTAGCTGGTGGGGATGATTAGCTGATTGGTTGGTGGGGTTGATTGGCTGATTAGCTGATGGTGGTGATTAGCTGATTGGTTGGTGGGGTTGATTAGCTAATTGGTTGCTGCAGGATTGTTACATTTGCTAATTAAATTAACAATCTACACAAAGCACTGCTAAACCGGCCTCATTAAGCATAATATTTTCTTTATCTACTGAGGCAAACGAGTTGTTTTGAGTTGAAACTTTTGTTATAATGGTAATTAAGTCAATTTCTTGATTTTTTACATATTGCAGGGTGGCCTTGGAGTATCCTGCAGAGTATTGATCACTAACAATTTCTAAATATTCATTTTCGATACCTTTTTGATTTAAAAATGTTTGTGCCAATTGAGCGTTTTTCGTGATTTCATTATCTAATGGAATGCCATATTTTACGACAGCAAAAATGATAATTTTGCCGTTTTTATCTAACAGATTGATGCTCTTTTCGAGCATTTGTAAATAGGTATCATGAAGTGAAACAGGAATCAATATTTTTTTGAAACCGTTTTCAGCTAATTTAGATTGGTTGTTTACAACTAAAACTGGCGAAGCTAATTCTTTTACCAAATTAAAGATTTTAGATCCAAATAGATGTTGCAGTATTCCATGTTTTCCGTGCGTTCCTACAACCACTAAATCGGGTTTTAATCGGGCAACCACTTTGGGTTAAAACCAACATTGCATAGTATATCAATTACATTTTTATTTTAATAAAACTAAAAAATAAGTATGCAATGGTTAGTGCCGATACTACTTGAAATTATTACAATAAGGTAATGCCGGAATTGGACTAATTTGAAAGTGTAATCGGTATAATTTTAATGCACCTTAATTTAAACTTAACTAATTGGCAATAAACAAACAATTTTGGTGTTTTAATGTTAGCTATGTGTAGTTTTAGTAGTTGTTGAAAAACAAATTTAACTGTTAACCTTAATGATAAAAAAAATAAAAACATTCTGTGTGTTATTTGCCCTGGTGCTAGGCGTTTGGACAATTAATTCTTGTAAAAAAAAGGAAAAAGAATTAGATGAAGAGCTATTTGAACTTGCCCAAGAAACTGCTGGTTTTGTTTGGTATAAAAACTCCAGTAGTTTATTAAGCAAAAGTAATGGTAGTGGACATCCACAAACATTTTTACGAACCAGATACAATGCAGCTGCAGCCACTAAATTAGATGCAAATGGTAAGATAACTGCCAATACAATATTCCCAGAAGGTGCATTAATTGTAAAAGAATTATATGAAAACTCTACCAATGTTAGTAGATATGCTATTTTATATAAGAAATCTGACAGTCCATCTGCTGATACCAAAGGATGGGTGTGGGGTTATATAGATGCTAATGGAAAAGTTGCTGAGCCAGCTTCAAATAAGGGTAAAGCATGTATTAGTTGCCATAATCAATCCGATAATATTGATTACATGTTAATGAACAAGTATTTTCCTTAACTATTACCAAAAAAGTAATTTTTAATTTAAATAAGATACAAATAGTTTTATTAAAAAATAGCTCATGTTTAAAGTCAAACCATTTATAAAATTAGTCATACTATTTCAGTTGTCAATATTGCTAGCCTGCGCCCAGCCTCAAAAAAAGGAAACCAAAAGTATTGAAAGCAAAATAAAATCAAACATGTTATCAAAACCAAATAATCCTTATTACTCAAATACAGATACTACAAAACTAGTTTTAGAAGACAGTGTTTGGAAAAGAATTTTACCCAACGATGTTTATGAAGTTTCGCGCAATGCAGATACCGAAAGACCTTTTACAGGAAAGTATTGGAATACCGAAGAAAAAGGCACTTACTATTGTGCAGCATGTGGAAACAAGTTGTTTAAGTCTGACGCCAAATTTTCGAGCAGTTGTGGCTGGCCTAGTTTTTTTGAACAGGAAAACAAGCAATCAGTAGTTTATAAAACTGATAATACTTATGGCATGGAAAGAATAGAGGCACTCTGTGGCAGATGCAACGGGCATTTGGGCCATTTGTTTGATGATGGTCCACCACCCACAGGAAAAAGATATTGTATGAATTCTATTGTATTAGATTTTGTGCCTGAGGTTAAATAAAAATTAGAAAATTAATAAAATGAAAAAAATAATTTTAATACTTGCTATGCTATACAGCACAGTGCAGGCGCAAACCATAAAAACAATGACAAACGATCATACAGAAAAAATAACCCTTGGCGGAGGTTGCTATTGGTGTATTGAAGCGGTTTTTCAAATGTTAAATGGTGTGGTAAAAGTTGAATCGGGCTTTTCGGGAGGAAAAGTAAAAAACCCAAGTTATAAAGATGTTTGCGCAGGTACAACTGGTCATGCAGAAGTGGTTCAAATAACATTTGATAACACAAAAACGAGTATTGAAGAAATTTTAAAAGTGTTTTTTACGGTACATGATCCAACAACCTTAAATCGTCAAGGTGCCGATGAAGGAACACAATACCGTTCGGCTATTTTTTACCATAATAAAAATCAATATAACATTGCCAAAGGAATTATTGATGAATTAAACAAAGTAAAAGCTTATCCAAAGCCCATTGTAACGGAATTAACCGCTTACACTGTGTTTTACAAAGCCGAGGCTTATCATCAAAACTACTACAACGATAATAAAAATGCTCCCTACTGCCGTATGGTAATACAACCAAAAATTGAGAAGTTCGAGAAAGTGTTTAAAAATAAAATTAAGAAGTAATAGGACTGCACCCCAAAAAAAATATCATTCTTAATATGATCAATATTGCTTGAGCCAGCCTTTGCGCATGTTTAAGTAGTTTAAAACAATTGTTGAGCATTCTACAAATACCAAATGTAGTATTTTGCAACGAAGTAATAATATCCTCCAAATCCTCGTTTCAATTCTCTTTCCATCCCAACCTGTAATCTTTTATAAATCCAAAATTATCAATGTCTTTCTCGTAAAATTTTGCTGAAGAGTATATATATTCTGCCGGAGAATCAACCAACTTCCACCTTTTTTGAAGCGGGTTCTGATGTATATAGTTTAGCTTTTGCTTAAAAACCTTCTGTGAGTATAGTTCAAAGGGTAACGAATCTCGTTGCCAAAACATATATTTTCTGGATTTGCAATTTATACCATAAAATTCATGAACATAAGCATTTTCATTTCTAAGTATTTTCTGAAATTGATGAGAAGTGAACTTCATAAAGGAAGTGTGTGGCATTTCTTTTCCATTGTATTTAAGCATTTTCCAAATAATATGGAAATGATTTGGCATTATTGCAAAACCATATACTATGACTAATTCTTTAGAGCTAAGATATCTCAAAGATTCAATCATTATATTTTTGTAATTTTCTGATTTAAGTAGATGCCTCCATCCCAAAATTGAGGCAGTATAAAAATAAGTTTTGTTAAGTTCCATAAATTAAACAGTTTATCATTTCCTCCTCACCCTCGTTTGTGTCCTCTCCACCCTCGTTTGTGCCCTCTCAAACGAGGATAAAAAAAAGCCCACTCTAAATTATAGAGCAGGCCTTTTCAAGAAATGAATTTCTAATTCTTAGTATTCCCAACCATCAAAATTTCACTTACCATTATTTCGGTAATATAGCGCTTAACACCATCTTTTTCTGTATAATTTCGATTGGTAATTTTACCTTCAATGGCTACTTCGCTGCCTTTCTTTAAATACATCTCTACAATGCGTGCTTGATTTCCCCAAGCCACAACATTATGCCAGGTGGTATCTTTTACTTGTTCGCCATCGTTATTTTTATACGATTCTGAGGTGGCCAAACTAAATTTAGCTAATTTTTTATGATTGCTAGCTTCCTTTACTTCTGGGTTCATACCTAAGTTTCCGATTAGTCTTACTGAGTTTCTTAAATTATTCATGTTACGTGTTTTTTTAAATTATTATTTTTAAGATTTGAGTTGTTTTGGGTATTTATTTTGATTAATCTTTTTTATTGCCAACCATTAGTATTTCACTCACTACAATTTCGGTTATGTATCTTTTAACTCCTTCTTTGTCGGTGTAGTTGCGGCTGGTGAGCTTGCCTTCGATGGCAACTTCATAACCTTTTTTCAAATATTTTTCTGAAAATACGGCTTGATTTCCCCAGGCAATTAAATTATGCCATTGCGTGTCGTTTACTTTTTCGCCATCATCGTTTTTGTAAACTTCTGTGGTAGCCAAACTAAATTTCGCTAATTTTTTATCTTTACCAATTTCCTTTACTTCTGGGTTCATTCCTATGTTTCCGATAAGTCTTACTGAGTTTCTTAAATTGTTCATGTTACGTGTTTTTTTAAATTATTATTTTAAGATTGATTAATTGTTTGTTATTGGATTAGTCTTTTTTATTACCAATCATGAGTATTTCGTTCACGATTATTTCTGTGATGTATCTTTTAATACCTTCTTTATCATTGTAGCTGCGGATATTCAATTTTCCTTCGATAGAAATTTCATGTCCTTTTTTTAAATACTTTTCGGCCAATTTTGCTTGATTTCCCCAAGCAATTACATTATGCCATTGCGTAGCGCTCACTTTTTCGCCATCCTTATTTTTGTAGATGGCTGAGGTTGCTAAACTAAATTTGGCCAGCTTTTTGTCTTTACCAATTTCTTTTACTTCTGGGTTCATACCAAGGTTTCCGACTAGTCTTACTGAGTTTCTTAAATTGTTCATGTTACGTGTTTTTTAGTTATTGTTTTTAAGAATGATTTGTTTTTATTGTTGTGTTTGTTTTATGTTTAATCTTTTTTACTGCCAATCATTAATATTTCGGTTACCACAATTTCGGTTACATATCTTTTTACGCCATCTTTATCAGTATAATTACGACTTGTGAGTTTACCTTCTATGGCAATTTCATTTCCTTTTTTTAAGTATTTTTCCGCAATCTTGGCTTGGCTGCCCCAGGCAATTAAGTTATGCCATTGCGTTTCGGTCACTTTTTCGCCATCTTCGTTTTTGTAAACTTCTCTTGTGGCTAAACTAAACTTGGCCAACTTTTTATCGGTGCCGATTTCTTTTACTTCAGGATTCATACCCAGATTCCCGATTAATCTTACTGAATTTCTTAAATTGTTCATGTTACTTGTTTTTTAATTGTTTATGTATTTATTTATTTGAATTCGTTTTTTGTTGTGCTAAACCAGTTGTTTCGATTTGACGGTGCAAAGGTGTGGCGACTTCCAAATAGTAGTCGGTAGGCAAACATTTCTAGTCGAATAGTGTCGTTTGCAAGCGTTTGAAAACGGATAAATTGATGCCTTTCAATGAGATTAAATATCAGATTAACAGTTAGATAGCATTTATATTCGTGGAAATTGATTCTCTTCAAAAAAACTTAATTTTTTTTACCCAGTTTATTTATCAAATGCATAATTTGGGTTTAACCCAAAATTTAAAACTATTTTTACCGCCTTAGTCAAACTAAAAAATGCCTTACTTCAAAGCCGATTATATTTACCCTATTTCGCAAGCGCCAATTAAAAATGGTGTGATACACTTAAGTGATAATGGTGAAGTTTTAAATGTTTTTACGCAAGAGCAAATCAATGCCATAGAACCATCACAAATACAATGTTTCAGAGGCATTATAACGCCAGGATTTGTTAATGCACATTGTCATTTAGAGCTTTCGCATCTCTATCAGCAAATGCCAGAACAAACAGGTTTAGTAGGCTTTATTAAGCAATTGCAACAAATTAGAAATCGATCTAATGAAGAAATAGAGGAAGCTACCATATTATGGCAACAAAAAATGTACGATGCTGGTATTGTGGCTGTGGGCGATATTTGCAACGGCCCCAATTCATTAAAAGCTAAGCATAAACAATTACTGCATTATCATAATTTTATAGAACTGTTTTCATTTAATCCTGCAAAAGCAAATGAAAGTTTGCAATATGGTTTGGCATTATTGAATCAGTTTAATCAATTGGCTATTGATAAAACCAAATTTACTTCAAGTATAAATCCACATGCTCCTTACAGTACATCCTTGGAGCTAATAAAGTTGATTGCAGATTTTAATGGAAATAAACATTTGCCTCTATTTATTCATAATCAAGAATGCCAGGCTGAGTTAAACATGTATAAGAATGCTACTGGCGATTTTATAGATATGTTGCATAGTTTTGGTATCGATACCACACATTGGAAAAAGCAACCAATCGGTTCAATGCTTGCGGTAGCTAATTTACTCAATCAAAACACAAAAATGTTATGGGTGCACAACACGTATAGCACTGCGCATGACATTGCAGAGGTTATGCAATTGATTCCCAATTCATATTTTTGTTTGTGCCCTAACGCTAATTTATATATAGAAAATAAGCTCCCAGATTTTAATATATTTTTAAATTTAAAGGACAGTGTTTGCTTAGGTACTGATAGTTTAGCTTCTAATCATCAATTGTCTATTATTGCTGAAATGCAAACTATTCAGCAAAATGCCGCAATTGAATTCGATACACTAATAAAATGGGCAACGCTCAATGGAGCAAAGGCCTTAGGCTTTGATGCGCAACTTGGATCCATCGAAAAGGGAAAAAAACCTGGTTTAAATCTTTTAGATTTTAAAAATTCAGCACTAATTTTTGATAAAGAAACCAAATTGCAAAAATTGATTTAGTAATATTTTTATTACATTTTTTACAAGAACTTTTTTAACCCAAATTATGCTGTAGGAATCGTTGGTCAACAAAATTTTAGATAATATCAAGTGCTCACCGACTGTTTTGGATTGAAAGAATTGCTGGCTGTTTTGAAATTAATAATGATAATATGTGCGATATAAATAAGAACCACGATACATCATTTAGCTAAGTAAGTTTAAAATGCATAATTAAGTTCACAAAAGTTTTCACTTGTTACAAATGCATCATATGTTAAAATAAGAACGTTTAAAAAATATTACAATAGCTAGCGAAAAAAAAGAGCAAAGCAGTAAAATAATAATGCTTACTTTTTGTCTAATAAGGGTTGTAGCAAATATTCTAACCCATTCAACTTAATTTCATACATGGTTTGAAGTAAAATTCCTAGCTTTCCTTCCGGAAATCCCTTTCTCTGAAACCATTCTAAGTATGAAACCGGAAGTTTATAAATAAAACTGTCTTTATACTTTCCAAAAGGCATGCGCATTGTTGTAAGTTGCAAAAGTAAATTGGCGTCGGGTCCCATCATATTCATCTTGCAAATGTAAGTGTTGAAATCAATAAATTTCAATTGAAACACTAAAACAAATTTCCCTCAATTTTTCTTTACATTGAAGCATCTTTATGTTAATTTTGTAGTGAATTTTAAATGCAAATGACACCACAACAAGAAGCTATTATAAATGAAATTAAGGCAATTCCAGATCCTGAAATTCCTGTGATTACCATCGAGGAATTAGGGATATTAAAAAATATAAGTTTAGAAAATAATATCCTTAATGTTACCATAACCCCAACATACACTGGTTGTCCTGCGATGCAACATATCGAAGACGATATAAAAAAAATTGCAGAAAAATATTTGCTGAGCAATTACAAAATAAATACCGTACTCTCTCCAGCATGGACTACCGACTGGATAACAGATGTAGCAAAAGAAAAATTAATAGCCTATGGAATCGCACCTCCAGAAAAAACTTCAGTAAATAAAGCTATATTATTAGGAAAGGCCAATCGAGTAGTAAAATGTCCTCAATGCGGTTCGGTTGATACTGAAATGATTAATCAATTTGGAAGCACTGCATGCAAGGCACTTTACAAATGCAAACAATGTATGGAGCCTTTCGACTATTTTAAATGTCTATAATTTTTAAAAAAATATGAACTCAGGAATTGAAGTAACCATTGATGGCCACGTTCAAATTATTAGGTTGAACCGACCAGATGTTTTAAATAGCTTTAACCGAACAATGGCTTTGACATTGCAGGCAGAAATTGATAAAGCGCGCCAAAGTAGCAATATAAGAGCTGTGCTCATTACCGGAAATGGCAAAGCATTTTGTGCAGGTCAAGATTTATCTGAAGCTATTGACGAGTCAGGACCAGGTATCGAAAATATTGTGGTGGAGCATTATAATCCAATTATCACGCGATTGCGTCATATTGAAAAACCAGTAGTTTGCGCAGTAAATGGTGTAGCAGCAGGTGCTGGAGCAAATATTGCATTGGCATGCGATATTGTAATTGCATCCGAACAAGCTTCTTTTATTCAAGCATTCAGCAAAATTGGATTAATACCCGATAGTGGTGGAACTTTCTTTTTGCCAAGATTGATTGGCACACAAAGAGCTCTGGCATTAATGATGTTAGGCGATAAAGTAAGTGCAACTGACGCCCTGCAAATGGGGATGTTATATAAAGTTACACCTGCCGAAAAATTAATGGAAGATGCATTAGCTATAGCACACAAATTGGCCGCCATGCCTACCAAAGCCCTGGCCTTTACAAAACAATTGGTGTATATGTCGGCAACAAATAATTTAGAAAGTCAGTTAGATGCCGAAGGAGAGTTTCAAGTTAAAGCTGCTGCAACCTATGATTATAATGAAGGGGTAAACGCTTTTTTAGAAAAAAGATCTCCTGTTTTTAAAGGCGAATAGGTAATTTTAAATGGCTATAAACAATACTTCGAGCAAGGTTTTACTACAATTTTACTTACTAGTAATTTATGTGTTGCTTCAGTTTTGTTGGTGGGCATACATGATTACTAATCTCAATAAAGAAGTACACGATTTAAAACTAAAAATTGAAGTATATACCAACAAAAATCCCGATGATTTAGGTGTTGCCCAACAAGAGCTTAATGCTAAATTACACAAACGTTGGCTTATGATTGCGGGCGAAGGAACAGTGTTTGCGCTAATTTTAGGCTTAGGAATTTATCGCACCAGAAACACTTTCAAAAAGGAATTCGAATTGAGCAAACAACAAAAAAATTTCATGCTCTCAATTACACATGAATTAAAATCACCTATAGCATCAGCACGTTTGCAAATTGAAACCCTCCTAAAGCGCCAATTACCACAACAAAAGCAAGAGTTTGTATTAAATCAAGCCCTGCAAGAAACTGAAAGATTAGATGCCTTAGTAGAAAAAATTTTATTGGCCAATCGCATAGAAAGTAGCGCATACCTTATCCAAAAAGAACATTTAAATTTATCTGAATTATGTCAAAAAATTATCGATAATTTAAAAGGATCATTGCTTAAAAATAATACCATAATTACACAAATTAAAGAAGATATAAAAGTGTATGGCGATGAAATGGCTTTTACTTCAATTATTACCAATTTGCTAGATAATGCAAGTAAATACTCAAATCAACAATCAACTATTGAGTTTATTTTATGTAAAGACAATGATATTGTTACCTTAATTGTTAAAGATGAAGGTATAGGAATTACACCTGCTGATGAAGCCATTGTTTTTAATAAGTTTTATCGTGCAGGTAACGAGGAAACACGCAACACCAAAGGCACAGGACTAGGTTTGTATATTGTTAAAAATTTAGTAAAAATGCATCAAGGCACTATTAAAATTAATAGCAATAAACCAAAGGGAACAATATTTACAATGCAATTGAATTGCGCAAACAACGTATAAAAATGAGTAAAACAGCACTAATAATTTTAGATGGATGGGGATTAGGAAATGGCTCTAAATCCGATGCCGTAGCGCATGCCAACGTTCCTTTTTACCGTTCTTTAATAAAGCAATATCCTAATAGTCAATTGCTGGCTTGTGGTCAAGATGTGGGATTGCCCGAAGGGCAAATGGGTAATTCAGAAGTGGGGCATCTCAATATTGGTGCAGGAAGAGTAGTATATCAAGATTTGGTTAAAATAAATTTGGCCATTAAGGACCATAGCTTTTTTAATAACCAAGCATTAAAAGCAGCCATGCAATATGCTCTTGAAAATAATAAGGCGCTTCATTTAATGGGTTTAATAAGCGATGGTGGTGTGCACAGCAGCAATAAACATGTGTATGCATTATGCGATATGGCAAAAGCTTTCGGACTTAAAAAAGTATATATACACGCCTTTTTGGATGGACGTGATACGGATCCTAAAAGTGGTTTAAATTTTATTCAAGAACTCGAACAATATATTACTACAACAGCTTCCTCTGCAAAAATAGCAACTGTTTGCGGCCGCTACTACGCAATGGATAGAGACAAAAGATGGGAAAGAGTAAAACTTGCCTACGATTTATTAGTGTGTGCTAAAGGTAACCAGTTTAACTCTGCACAACAAGCTATAATGGCATCCTACAACAATGGGGTTACTGATGAATTTATTAATCCGTGCAGCATCATTCAAGATGGAATTATACAGCAAAATGATGCCGTTATATGCTTCAATTTTCGCACCGATAGATGCCGAGAAATTACCGAAGTGCTTACGCAACAAAATATGCCTGAGTATGCCATGAGTGCATTAGAGCTGCATTACACAACCTTCACACGCTATGACGAAAAGTACAAAAATGTAAACGTTTGTTTCGAAAAGGATAATCTTAGCAAAACCTTAGGCGAAGTTATTGCAGGCGCAAAAAAAACACAATTGCGCGCAGCCGAAACCGAAAAATATCCACATGTAACCTTCTTTTTTTCAGGTGGCAGAGAAGCAGCTTTCGATGGCGAAATGCGCATCATGGAGCCTTCGCCCAAAGTGGCTACATACGATTTGCAACCAGAAATGAGTGCAAATCCATTAAAAGATAAAATTGTAAAAACCATAAAAGCTGTTCAGCCCGATTTTATTTGTTTGAATTTCGCAAATCCAGATATGGTAGGTCATACAGGTGTTTTTAGCGCAGTTGTAAAAGCCCTAGAAACTGTTGATGCCTGCTTGCAGGATGTTGTACAAACAGGCATGCAATTTGGCTATTCTTTTATCATTATTGCCGACCATGGCAACGCCGATTTTATGTTGAATGACGATGGTAGCCCAAACACCGCCCATTCCTTAAATCCAGTGCCTTGTATTTTAGTTAGTAATGAATTCAAACACATTAAAAACGGACGCTTAGCCGATGTTGCCCCAAGTATATTAAAAATGATGCACCTACAACAGCCAGCCGAAATGACAGGTAGTGTATTAATTAGTTAATTCAATTTCTTTGGGCGCATCCCTTTTATTTTAAATGAGCTAATGCAAAATTTAATCACGCTTCAAAATAAAAGGGTCGTGCCATCCGCTCTATCTTTTTTTGCACAACAGTGTTATAAAAGTTAAAATACAATACCTTTATAATCATTATCGCATAAGCTTAGCCGCTGCATAAAATGTGCAAAAAAAGGATGCCACTGCTGTCACTTGCGCAGTAATACCTATGTGAAATAAGTAATGGCCCAAATTTGTTTCATGGCATTTGTCCCAAACTTTTTTCCGATCGGCATTTACCAATGTAAGATTTTAAATTATACCATTTGTATTTATTAAATAGCCCAAAGCCATTTAATAAATTTACAATGGCTAATGCCGATATAACAAAATATAGTTCAATAAAATTGGACTATTTATTTTGTATAATCGGTATTATTGGCATAATTTATAAATCACATTGGTATAACTTAACTTTTCATCCGAATTCACACACAAAAATTTGCTATTCAAACTAAAAGAAAATCTATTTCCATAAAAAATTCATTTATATCAATATTTTTTAAAACTTTGTATCCTCAATAAGTAACTACCCATGAACATAAAACATTTCCTAGCAATCCTTTGTGGAATTCTTATTTTAAATGGATCCGAGTCTTTTGCGCAAAAAAGAACACGATGGACAGATACTTTAGATTATGCCGCAGCACGCGGTAAAAAAACTGTCTTATGCGGCGATGAAAGCTTTTATACTCAAGCCGATCAACCTCCATTTATAAAAGAAGCTGGAAAAAAAATTACGTTTAATGAGTTACTGCAGCAAAAATTAGATGCAGAGCCAGCCATAGAAGGCACTGCAAGTATTGTGGTTGAAATTATTGTAAATTGCAAAGGGGTAGTGGGAAGTTTAAAATTACTAAAGTATGGCGATAAAGAAAATCCAGCCGAACTAGCTTTAGTAAATACATTAAATCATGCTATTAGCCAATTACCCGACTTTTTACCTGGTAAAAATGAAGGCAGAGTTGTAAATTACAAGGCCGACAAATTAAAATTTAAAACTGCCAACGGTAAAATCACATTTAACTAACATAAAAAACTCAAAAAGAGTTATTACGCCAATATGCAATACGATCCAATTAAAAGAACATTAGGTAACTTCTTCAATCAATCTCCTTTTTTACGAAAGCTGTTTTATAGCCTGCTCGATTTATTGTTGTTGCGCGCATGGCATATACATTTAGAATTGCGTAAATGGATAAAAACAGCGCCTGCCAACCCTAAAGTATTGGATGCAGGAATGGGCTTTGGACAATACACTTATTTTATGGCCAAAAACATCAAAAATGCCGAAATTTTGGCTGTCGATGTAAAAGAAGAACAAATAGCCGATTGCCGAAACTTCTTTCAGCAAATTAATTTTAAAAATGTAAACTTTCAAATAGCCGATTTAACTAAGTTCAACACACCACCACAATATGATTTAGTGCTGTGTGTAGATGTAATGGAGCATATCTTAGAAGATGTTACCGTATTTAAAAACTATGTTGCCTCTATGAACAAAGGTGGTATGTTGCTCATCTCAACTCCTTCGGACCAAGGTGGGAGCGATGTGCATGATGATGGAGAAAGTTCATTTATTGAAGAACATGTGCGCGATGGTTACAATATTAAAGAAATAGAAACCAAACTCTTACAAAGTGGTTTTTCTAAGGTGGAAGCGCGTTATTCTTACGGAAGTCCTGGTAAAATAGCATGGCGTTTAAGTATGAAATATCCTATCTTAATGTTAGGAGTTTCTAAGCTGTTTTTTGTGATTTTGCCATTTTACTTTCTGTTAGTGTACCCGTTTGCATTTTTGCTCAATTACCTCGATACCAATACAAATCATTCCACTGGTACAGGCTTGATTGTAAAGGCATGGAAATAAAATTACCTTTTACTTTAAGCCATTGAGATTTTTTGCACTCTATATTGCAGGCAGGTATATTAGAGCTAAAAAGTCGCAAAATGCCATCAATGTAATGTCAATTATTGCCACTGCAGGCGTATTTGTTGGGGCAGCGGCTCTTGTAATTGTTCTTTCCGTATTCAATGGTTTCGAATCTTTGGTTACCAATTTATACAGCTCCTTTGATGCAGATTATGTGGTAACCGCAAACACTGGTAAAACATTTGTTCCCGATAGTTTGCAAATGAAACAACTTGCAAGTTTCAAAGAAGTTGCATTAGTGAGCCAAGTATTAGAAGAAAATGTACTCTTAAAAAATGGCGACAAACAATATTTTGCAACCATAAAAGGCGTTTCTCCAGAAGTACAAAAACTCCCCAATTTACAAAACTTAATTGTTGATGGCACTTTTAAGTTAGAAGCTGCTGGCTTGCCTTATGCATGTTTAGGACAAGGGGTAGCCATTGGTTTAAGTTTATCTTCGAGCAATAGTTTATACCCGCTTACGGTATATGTTCCCAACCGATTAAGCAAACCAGATTTGGTAAATACGGCTAATGCGTTTAAAATTTTAAATATAAATGTAAGCGCTGTGTTTAGCGTACAGCAAGATGTTGATTCAAAATATTTTTTAGTGCCAATTAGTTTTACGCGTGAGTTATTAAGTTATACTAAAGAAGTAACATCGCTCGAAATTTATTTGAAACCTGGCTTTTCGGAGGGTAATTTACAAGAAATTATACAAGAAAAATTTGGCAAGAAATACGAAGTAAAAAACAAACAACAGCAGCATGAACTGCTTTATAAAATTATGAAATCAGAAAAATGGGCTGTGTTTTTTATACTTGTTTTTATTTTAATTGTGGCTTCTTTTAATGTAATTGGCTCGCTTACCATGCTCATTATCGACAAGAAAAAAGATATTGCTATTCTAAAAAGCATGGGTGCTACCATGCAAACTATAAAAAACATTTTCCTTTTGCAAGGCATGCTCATTTCTGCTTATGGAGCTTTAGGCGGTATCATAACGGGTTTAATTATTTGTTTCATCCAACAAAAATTTGGATTAATAGGACTTGGAACTGGCGGTAGTTTTGTAGTAGATGCTTATCCGGTAAAAATTATTGCTTTGGATATTGTGTTTGTTTTTGCTACAGTATTGCTTATTGGTTTTATTGCATCGTTAATTGCTTCAAGAAATATTTCTAAAATAGAAGACGCAGGGCTTGCTGCCACTATCAAACAAGAGTAGTAAATTTTTTTGTAAGTATTATTGATATTTAAACATCGCATGCTAACTAAAAAATTAAAGCATAAGCTTAACACATGAAATTAATAAATTCTTACGCTCTTTCAACTTTCATAATTTTCCTATTTTTGTAAAAACTTCTTATAATTGATAACACTCACAGATACGCATGCTCACTTATATTCAAGCGAGTTTGATGCAGATAGAAATGAAATGATAAAACGTGCCATTCAACTAGGGGTGAAGCGTTTTTTTCTCCCAAATATTGATGAAGAGAGCATTATTCCAATGTTGCAGTTGATGAAAGATTATCCCGATAAATGCTATGGCATGATGGGCTTACATCCATGTTCTGTAAAGGAAAATGTTGATGAACAATTGCAAAATATTGAACAAGCTTTGAATATTCAAAAATTTGTGGCTATTGGTGAAATTGGAATAGATTTATACTGGGATAAAACTTTTTTTGAACAACAGCAACTTGCATTTAAAACACAATGTTTATGGGCATTAGAGCGCGACTTACCTATTGCCATACACTGCAGAAATGCAATGCAAGAAATTATTACAATGTTGGAAGAATTAAAAGCAACAACAGGGTATAAAGACAAACCCTTTAAAGGTATTTTCCATTGCTTTTCAGGTAATAATGAAGAGGCTAAAAAACTCATCGAGTATGGTTTTTATTTAGGCATTGGTGGCGTTTTAACATATAAAAATTCGGGTTTAGATAAAGCTATTGAAGATATTGATTTAAAACATATTGTATTAGAAACAGATGCGCCCTATCTCGCTCCTGTGCCGCATAGAGGTAAAAGAAATGAGAGTGCTTTTTTGCGTCATGTGGCCGAAAAATTAGCTGAATTAAAACAATGCAGCTTACATGAAGTAGCTGAAGTTACCACTCAAAATTCAATTCATATCTTTGGCGTGTGAAAACAAAAATCCTAATTATATATACTGGCGGTACCATTGGCATGGTGATGGACTTAAAAAGCAATACACTTGTTCCATTCGATTTTGAACATCTTTATAAGCAAGTGCCCGAACTCGAAAAGTTTGACTTAGAATTATCGGTTAATTCATTCGAAGCGCCTATTGATTCTTCGGATATGACCATTAATGCTTGGAAAAAAATGGCCACAATTATTCACGAAAATTATCATTTGTACGATGGATTTGTGATTTTACATGGCAGCGATACCATGGCTTATACTGCTTCGGCATTAAGTTTTATGCTCGAGAATTTAGCTAAGCCTGTTATTCTCACAGGTTCGCAATTGCCAATTGGAATGATTCGTACTGATGGAAAAGAAAACCTCATTACAGCCATTGAAATTGCTGGTGCCAAACACAATAATTTGCCAGTGATAAACGAAGTTGCCATCTATTTTGAATATAAATTATATCGCGGCAACAGAACACATAAGTACAATGCCGAACATTTTGATGCTTTTAAATCGCCAAACTACACAATGCTAGCCGAAGCCGGTATTAAAATAGAATACAATCAGGCTGCATTGTTTCCAAAACCAGTTAATGATTTTAATGTAAGATTAAACATGGATGGAAATATTGGTGTATTAAAACTATTCCCCGGTATAACACCCGCAGTAGTGCAAAGTGTGTTGCATAGTAAAGGGTTAAAAGCACTAATCATCGAAACATTTGGATCGGGTAACGGGCCAACCCAAGATTGGTTTATCAACGAAATTGAAGATGCTATTAAAACCAGAAACCTTACAATTTTAAATGTTACTCAATGCAATCAAGGTTCAGTTAATCAAGGGCGTTACGCAACAAGCAAAGGCTTGCTGAAAGCTGGTGTAATTGGGGGTAACGATATTACATTTGAGGCTGCCATTACTAAACTAATGTATTTGTTCGGAAATTTAAATGATAAACTAGAAATTGAAAAATACCTGCAAATTAGCTTACGTGGGGAGATGAGCATCTAAAAAAGATGCTATGTTTTATAAACCACATATTTTTTATAAATTTGCAATCCTTATAACAAAACAATAAATCACTCAAAAAAACACACATGGCTTTTGATATTGAAATGATTAAAAAAGTGTACGCAGCATTACCCGAAAAGGTAGAGGCAGCGCGCAAAATGACAGGTAAACCTTTAACACTTACCGAAAAAATATTATACACACATTTGGCCGAGGCATTGCCTAGCACACCATATACAAAAGGTAACTCTTATGTAGATTTTAATCCCGACAGAGTGGCCATGCAAGATGCCACTGCACAAATGGCTTTATTGCAATTTATGCAAGCTGGTCGTCCTCAAGTAGCAGTGCCAAGTACTGTGCATTGCGATCATTTAATTCAAGCAAAAGAAGGTGCCGTGGCCGATTTAGCTATCGCAAACGATAAAAACAAAGAAGTATATGATTTTTTAGCTTCTGTTTCTAACAAATATGGTATTGGTTTCTGGAAACCTGGAGCAGGTATTATTCATCAAGTAGTTTTAGAAAATTATGCTTTTCCTGGTGGTATGATGATTGGTACCGATAGTCACACTGTAAATGCGGGTGGCTTAGGTATGATCGCTATTGGTGTTGGTGGTGCTGATGCTTGTGATGTAATGGCTGGCTTGCCTTGGGAGCTTAAATTTCCTAAATTAATTGGCGTTAAACTTACAGGTAAACTTAGCGGATGGGCTTCTGCGAAAGATGTTATTTTAAAAGTAGCTGGTATTTTAACTGTAAAAGGTGGTACCGATAAAATAGTTGAATATTTTGGTGAAGGTGCCGATTCTTTGAGCTGCACAGGTAAAGGAACGATCTGTAATATGGGTGCAGAAATTGGTGCAACAACTTCTATTTTCTGTTACGATAATAAAATGAGTACCTATTTGAAAGGTACAGACAGAGCCGATGTAGCCAATTTAGCCGATGCTGTTGCCACGCATTTAAGAGGCGATGATGAAGTATATGCTAACCCAAGTCAATATTTCGATGAGGTAATAGAAATTAATCTTTCTGAATTAGAACCACATATCAATGGTCCTTTTACACCAGATTTAGCTTGGCCTTTAAGCAAATTTGCCGCAGCAGTTAAAGAAAACGGTTGGCCTCAACAATTATCTGTTGGCTTAATTGGTTCTTGTACAAACTCTTCTTACGAAGATATTTCTCGTTCTGCTTCTTTGGCTAAACAAGCGGTTGATAAAGGGTTAAAAGCAAAATCAGAATTTACCATTACGCCAGGTTCAGAACAAGTAAGATTTACAGTTGAACGCGATGGCTTTTTAAATACATTCGATCAAATGGGAGGTGTTGTTTTAGCTAATGCATGCGGACCTTGCATAGGACAATGGGCTCGTCATGGTGCCGAAAAACAAGAAAAAAATTCCATCATTACCTCATTCAACAGAAATTTTAGTAAGCGTGCCGATGGAAATCCAAATACACATTCATTTGTAGCATCTCCAGAAATTGTTACTGCGCTTGCCATTGCTGGCGATTTAACATTTAATCCTATTACCGATTTCTTAACAAACGATAAAGGCGAAAAAGTAAAATTAGATGAACCAACTGGTATGGAAATGCCTCCAAAGGGCTTTGCCGTTGAGGATGCAGGCTATCAGTCGCCTGCCGAAGATGGTAGTAAAGTGCAAGTTTTAGTATCGCCAACAAGCGATAGATTGCAATTGCTTGAGCCATTCAAAGCTTGGGAAGGTATTGATATTACAGGCCTTAAACTTTTAATTAAAGCAAAAGGAAAGTGCACAACCGACCACATTTCAATGGCAGGTCCTTGGCTAAAATATAGAGGTCATTTAGACAACATCAGTAACAATATGTTGATTGGTGCAGTAAATGCTTTCAACGAAAAAACCGATAATGTAAAAAATCAATTAACAAGCGAATATGCGGCTGTACCTGCTGTACAAAGAGCATATAAAGCACAAAACATTGGTTCAATTGTAGTAGGTGATGAAAATTATGGCGAAGGCTCTTCTCGCGAACATGCTGCTATGGAGCCACGTCATTTAGGTGTTAGAGCTGTGCTTGTAAAATCATTTGCACGTATTCACGAAACTAATTTAAAAAAGCAAGGGATGTTAGCTTTAACCTTCGCTAATAAAGATGATTACAATAAAATTCAAGAAGATGATAGCATTGATATCATGGGTTTAACAGCATTCGCTCAAGGGCAACAATTAACTTTGGTGCTTAATCATAAAGATGGTTCAGCTGATCAAATTAAAGTAAATCACAGCTACAATCAAGGGCAAATCGATTGGTTTAAGGCAGGAGGAGCTTTAAATATTATTAGAGCTAGCGTAGCATAATTTGTAAATAATTTATTAGAAAGCTGCCTGTATTAATTTAATCAGGCAGCTTTTTTATTTTTAATGAGATGGAAAAAGTTGATGCAATTATTGTAGGACAAGGAATTAGCGGCAGTTTACTTAGTGCCCAGTTTTTAAAAAATGGCAAAACAGTGCTGGTAATCGATGAGGAAAAAGAAATAACTTCTTCTAAAGTTTCGGCTGGCCTTTACAATCCCATTGTTTTTAAAAGAGTGGTTAAAAGTTGGATGATTGATGAACTATTGCCAGTACTTAACGAAAGTTATGAGTACATGGAATCTTGCTGCAATCAAACTTTTCATACAAAAAGAAAAATAGTTAAAGTGTTTGTAAATGAAGAGGAAAAAGCGCAATGGCTAAAGAAAAGCGAAGATCAAAATTTCAATCAATATCTTGGAAAAGAAATTAGCGAACAAGATTTTGATGGCTGCATAAAACCACATCATGGCCTAGCTTTTGTAAATAATGCTGGCAATGTAAATGTTAAGTTATTGATCGAAACTTGGGCAAATTATTTAAAAACAAAGCATAGTTACATAGCCAATCATTTTAAATATGATGATGTTCATTTGACTGAAGATGGTGTTAAATGGAAGGATTACGAGGCTAATCATCTAATTTTTTGTGAAGGTTATACCGCTAAAAATAATCCATTCTTCCCCAACCTTCCATTTGTTCCTGCCAAAGGAGAATTGCTTACTGTTAAAATAGATAATCTCTTCACAGCCGAAAGTGTATTGAATAAAGGCGTATTTGTGTTACCCGAAGGACATCAATTGTTTAGAGTTGGCGCTACTTATGTTTGGGATAAAATTGACGAAGAGATTACCTCTCAAGCTAAAGAAGAGTTGAGTCAAAAACTCGAAAAATTAATACAAACATCCTATACAATTATTGATCAAAAAGCAGGCATAAGGCCTAGCACAAAAGACAGAAGACCTATTTTAGGAAAACACCCAAAACTGCCGCAATTAGCTTTGCTTAACGGCATGGGCACAAAGGCTGTTTTATTAGCCCCTTACTTTGCAAAACAACTTTTTGAACATCTTTTCAAAGGAAAAGATATTCATCCAGAGGTTAATATTGCTAGACTATAACAATTCTTTTTTACATTTGAATATTATAAACCTGCTAAGTTGAAAAAGATAAGTGCTTTTTTATGGATATGTTTATTTAATTGTGCTATTTCTTTAGCCGGAAATATTACAGTTGACAATGCACTTACATTTAAGCAAGTAAGTATTGATAAAGGGCTTTCACAAAGTTCTGTGTTTACCATTATTCAAGACCGCTTTGGTTTTGTGTGGCTTGGCACCAGCGATGGGCTAAACATGTACGATGGATATGAATTTGTAATTTTTAAACATGAGCCACTCAACAGAAATAGCATTTCATCTAATTATATTACCTGTTTATTAGAAGATAGAGATGGTAATATTTGGATAGGAACAAAAGATGGTGGATTAAATTTATTTAACCGTCAAACGCGCCAATTTACAAGATACTTAAAAGATAAAGATAATTTTAAAGGCCCAAATAGCGCTTTTATTACTTGTATTTATGAAGCCAGTAATGGTAACATTTGGGTAGGTACCAAAGATGCTGGAATCAATGAATTTGATGTAGAAAAAAAAACTTTCCGGTCGTTTAAAAATAAATTTAAAGATGTAAATTCTTTAGGCTCAAATTACATCAATTGTATTGTTCAAGATAAAAAACAAAACCTATGGATTGCCTCTGAAGGTGGCGGCTTAAACAAGTTTAATATAGCTGCTGAATCGTTTAAAAAAGTGCTTAAAAATCAAGAATCAGATTCAAGTTCTGGCACCGACTATATAAAAAGCTTAATCCCTTTAAAGGGCAATTCAGATTCTTTGCTCATTGTTACTCGAAATGCCGAAATTTATACTGTTAATACAGAAAGTTTTCAATCTAACCCTTTATTCACAGAGGCCACCGAAAAAATAAAAAAACTTAATGCCGAAATATCTACTGCAATAATCGATAACAATAATAATTTATGGCTTGCTTCAATAAATCATGGTATATTTATTATTGATTTAAAAACTGGTCAAATGGGTCATCAATCTCATAGTCCCAGAGTAAATAATACGTTAAGTACCAATTTTGTTAGAACAATATATCCAGGAGCCACCGGCATTATATACATTGGCACCGATGGGGGAGGCTTACAAATATTTAATGAGCACTCTGTAAAGTTTAAAAACTATCAAAGTAATCCTTTCGAAAACACCTCACTCAACGACAATGATATTTGGGCGGTAAATGAATACAATGGAAGTTTATTATTAGGAACATCTTCAGGTGGACTCAATGTATTAAACCCTTACACAAGAAATGGATCTGCTTTTACGAATGATTTAAGTAATATAAACTCAATTTCCAATAATTATGTTTGCAGTGTAGTGCCCGATAATAAAGGCAATTATTGGTTGGCTACTAGAGGTGGAGGTATTTCTATTTTTAATCCTAAATCAAATACATTTTCTTCTTTAAAACACGATGCAGGAAATTCAAATTCTTTAAGTGGTGATAATATTTACACCTTGTTTTTAGATAGTTATAATACATTTTGGATTGGGACTATAAGTAAAGGACTTAACTTATACGATGTAGAAACTAAACAATTTAAGCGCTTAAAACATCAGCCAAACAATAAAAAAAGTATTGGTAGCAATAGCGTGGTTAATATTTTTGAAGATTCTAAAAAAAATATTTGGCTAGCATTAGAACAAAATGGGGTTGACTGTTATGATAGAAAAAAAGATGAATTCATACACTTTACGCACGATAAAAACAATCCTAATTCATTAAACAATAACGATGCTA
Organism: uncultured Bacteroidota bacterium; assembly: GCA_903831265.1. Taxonomy (GTDB): domain Bacteria; phylum Bacteroidota; class Bacteroidia; order UBA4408; family UBA4408; genus CAIKXD01. The sequence continues at coordinate 6,234 of CAIKXD010000336.1, read as the reverse complement.
TTTGCGTTTTTGAGGATTCTTACCATACCGTTTGGATTGGTACAAGTTCGGGTTTAAATGCCTATGTACCGTCTGCTAAAAAATTCTTTTCTATTGATGAAGCAAAAGGACTGCCTAATGGCGTAATTTATGGTATGCTCGAAGATGGTAAAAAACACCTTTGGTTTAGTACCAATAAAGGAATCTGTCAGTTTCAAATTCCTACACCTGATATGTTGATCAATAATCGTGAAATTGCCCTTATTAATATCCAAAATTCTTTACGTAGTTATGACGAAAGTGAAGGTTTATGCACCAATGAGTTTAATAGCAATTCACACTTTAAAGATAAGAATGGCCGTTTTTATTTCGGTGGCATTGGAGGATTGATTTCCTTTCATCCCGATAGTTTAGATGATAACATTTTTAACCCGCCATTATATCTTACCTCTTTTAAAGTGTTTGATAATGAATATGAGTTGGATACTGCTATTGCCTTTAAGCGCGTAATAACACTTAATTATAATCAAAATTATTTTTCTTTCGATTTTATAGCGCTTAATTTTTTAAACCCGCAAAAAATTAAATACAGTTACAAGTTAGAAGGCTTTGACAGAGACTGGATTTACTCGCCTAATCGAAAATTTGCAAGCTACACCAACCTTGAACCTGGGGTGTATAACTTTATGGTAAAAGTGAGCAATAATAATGGCATTTGGACTGATGATTATGTATCTGTAAAAATTATTATTAAGCCTCCAATATGGAACCAAACTTGGTTTTACATTGTTGCTGTTTTATTGGTTTTCTTCATCATTCGCTTATTTGTTTTTTTAAGAGAAAGAAAATTAACAACGGATAAAGAATTATTAGAAAAACAAGTTTTTGAGCGTACACACGAATTGATAGCGGCCAAGGAACAAGCAGAAAAATCGGCCAAAGCCAAAGAAAATTTCTTAAGCACCATGAGCCACGAAATACGCACCCCAATGAATGCCATTATTGGGATGACGCATTTGCTAATTGACGAAAATTTAAATACCGAGCAAGACCAAAATTTAAAAACGCTAAAGTTCAGTGCCGACAATCTTTTAGTAATTATTAATGATATTCTCGACTTCAGTAAAATTGATGCAGGAAAGGTTGAATTTGAAGATGTTGATTTTAGTTTGAAAGAATTATTGCACGGTATTGAACATTCTCTTGCCCTGCAGGCAGCCGAAAAAAATTTAACCTTTGAGTTTAAATTAGATGAAAAAATTCCAGATATCGTAATTGGTGATCCGGTTAGAATAAATCAAATTTTAACCAATTTAATTACCAATGCTATTAAATTTACCAAAATAGGCGGCATCTATACTTCTGTTACTTTTAAAGAACAAAAAGATGATACGGTGATATTAACTTTCGATGTAAAAGACACAGGCATTGGCATTCGTAAAGAAAAGCAAGGCGTTATTTTCGAAAGTTTTGAGCAAGCAAGTAATGATACTACCAGAAAATATGGTGGAACAGGACTTGGACTTACCATCACCAAACGATTGCTAGAGCTTAGAAACAGTAAAATACATTTAGAAAGCGAACCTGGTGTTGGATCGCATTTTTATTTCGATTTCGAATTCGGAAATAGTAAATCCTCAAAATCACGAAAGATAGCTGAGAGTGCACAAAACAAGGAGGAGAGCTTTAAAAGTTTAAAAATTTTATTGGTAGAAGACAATTCGATCAATCAATTAATAGCTTCTAAATTTTTATACAAATGGGGGGCCGAAATCAACTTTGCCGAAAATGGTTTGATTGGCGTTGATAAAGTAAAAAATAAAAGATTCGATATCGTTTTAATGGACCTGCAAATGCCCGAAATGGATGGCTTTGAAGCCACACGTGCCATAAGAAGTTTAAAGGGCGATTATTATAAAAACTTGCCTATCTTAGCCCTAACAGCAGCTGCCATGCAAGAAGTAAGGCAACAAGTAGAAGCTGCGGGAATGAATGATTATATCGCCAAGCCATTCAATCCTAACGATTTGTATAACAAAATTGCTAAGTATTGTAATATTACGAATTAGTAAATTGCAATCAAAAGTTTTGGTATAAAGTCATGGTGGTCAAAGCTCCCGCAGGCGTCCCATAGCTATCGGACCTCGCCTGTGGTTAAGCGTAATCTATTAAACACTAAATTAACCTAACTAGCCTTCATTCAACCACTAGTATTAACCCATTTTATTGTTGTTTGGTTTTGGGATGTTTCCTAGTATCCCAAAATGTAATAATCACAACACTATTCTTATGGATTTTATAAATCATCAAATTGTGTTTGGTAATTAACGCTTCATGGATTTGATGCTTCTTAGAAATGCAACGAAATAACTTTGGTTGTAATTTTATTAAATCAATAGTTGAATTTAGGGAATAAAATAATTTATAAATTTCCTTTTCAGTCCATTCTTTTTCTAGGTAGTCAACAACTTGGGCTAATGTTTTTTCTGCTTGTGGAGTCCAAACTATTTGTTTAACCATTTCTTGTATTTTTTCATCACAGTTTCGTGAGGCACTCCAACAAGAGCATCTGCTTGTTTCAATCCTGTTTCAATAGAAAACTTAATCTCTTCAGGCAAATCATTCCAATATTGGGTTTCATCATCCTCCGCAAATGTTTTTACAACTGTTAAAACTGCCTTTTTCTTTTTATTTGAAAGTTGTGATAAATATCCCAATATTTGATGATCAAGTTTTTGCGTTTCAGTCATGCTTGCTGTTTTGTTGCAAATTTACGCTTCTTTTTTCAAAAAAAAAGTAAGAAAAATTACTTTTATAATGATGTTTGCAATCACTAACCCCTTTGGTTGGTTGCCGAAGTCTCTGTATCATAACCATAATTAGCATTTACTGACGCAATGGTTAAGAATCCCCTTTGGTCGGTGTTCCGCCACCGACCATAACTTAATCACTTCATCACCCTGTCCACCACAGCTCCATTCTTGTTAGCCAATTGCCCGCAAGCGGCATCAATATCTTTACCTCGGCTTCTTCTAATATTTACAATCACTTTTCTACTTTGCAAATAACCCGCAAATGCCTCCAAGCGCTCAGGTGTAGTTTGTTCAAACTCTCCAGCTTCAATAGGATTATATTCAATAATATTCACCTTGCTTTTAACCTTGTAGCAAAAATCGGCCAATTCTGCTGCATCTTTTAAAGAATCATTAAAATCTTTAAATACAATGTATTCAAGGGTTACACGCTCACCTGTTTTATCATAAAAATAATTCAATGCTTCAATTAATGATTCCAAAGAATTCTGTTCATTAATTGGCATAATCTTATTGCGCTTTTCATCATTAGCAGCGTGTAATGATAAAGCCAAATGAAACTTCACCTCATCATCACCAAGCTTTTTTATCATCTTTGCAATCCCTGCCGTTGAAACTGTAATTCTGCGAGGTGCCAATCCTAGTCCTTGATGCGAAGTCAATAACTCCACAGATTTTATCACATTTTTATAATTCAGTAAAGGCTCGCCCATGCCCATGTAAACCACATTAGAAATAGGCATGCCATAATGCTCCATGCTTTGATCTCTAATTAATTTTACTTGATCAAAAATTTCATCAGCATTAATATTGCGCATTAATTTTAATCGCCCGGTGCCACAAAACTTGCAGGTTAAAGAGCATCCTACCTGTGAAGATATACAGGCAGTCATTCTTCCACTCGATGTAGGAATAAGTACACCTTCTACAATACTACCATCATGCAACTTAAACGCATTTTTAATGGTTTTATCACTACTAATTTGTTGATCTGAAACAACTACGGCCCTAATTATAAAATGTTTTTGCAATAGCTCGCGCAGCGGCAACGATAAATTGGTCATTTCTTCAAATGATACAGCTTGCTTTTTCCATAGCCATTCATACACTTGTTTGGCACGATAAGGCTTTTCGCCCTCCTTGGCAAAGTAAGCAATCAATTCATCAACACTTAAACTTCTAATATCAACCAGCTTATCGCTCATTTTTTATTTACTTTTAAACGAATTTATGGCATTAATGGTAAACTCGCTGAGTACTAATTTACCACTCATGCCGGCTCTTTCACTTAGTAAGGTATCCCAATGTTCGGTTCCTTCCCAAAATATTTTCTTTAGCATCATCATGGCTTCAGGATTGCTTTTCCCTAATTTAGTTGCAAGTGTATCAATTGCTTTATCCATTTCAACTTCATTTTCAAAAATATCGGCATACAATCCTTTTTCATATGCCCACTGGGCACTGCGCCATTCACTAGCATTTATTGCTAAAGAGGTAAAAGCCGAGGTGCCTAATTTTCTTTCAACTGCAGGACCAACAACAAAAGGACCAATACCAACAGCCAATTCGCTTAATTTTACAGATGCCTCTTTAACTGCAAATGTATAATCAGCTGCGGCTGCAATTCCAACACCACCGCCCACTGCTTTGTTCTGAACTCGTGCAATAATAAACTTTGGTGCCTTGCGCATGGCATTAATTACTTTTGCAAATCCTGAAAAGAATTGTTGTCCAGTGGCTAGATCTTTAATACTTATCAATTCATCAAAGCTGGCTCCTGCACAAAAAGCTTTATTTCCTGCGCTTTTTAAAAGTATCACATTAATTTCAGGGTGGTTGCCTGCATCAGTTATTGTTTCGGCTAATTTGTTTAATAGCATTCCCGGCAAACTATTACTTTGCGGATGAAAAAATGTTATAGTTCCAATGCCATCATTAATATCAAGGTTTACTGTTCCGTTTTCCATATATTTAATTTTGCACAAAGGTATTTTTTTGAATTTGATTATTTAACCCAAATTAATCAATAGGAGATTTAAAAAATCGAACTACTTGATTTAGTTGGGTTAATCCCTACCGATAGCTCCTATGTTCGCAGAGTAAATTACTTTTGTATTAGAAAGTGAAAAAGAATGAGAGTAAACCGATGGCTAAGTAACTCTAGAAGTATACTGTCCGATAGATAACACCTCATTCTTTTTTTCTCTTAGAGTTTGAACAGAATGTAAGGAATAATGAAATTTTATTATATCCAGAATATCCAACCAGGAGACTAAACGAAGGGAGATTTTCACTTTTAAATAAACTAAATTATTTTATTATGAAAATTTTAAAACAAGTACTAGGAGTTGATGTGGCTCAAAAAGAACTGGTAGTATCATTAGGAAGAATTTATGATGATCTATCCAAAGAAGTCTATGCGCATAAAGTTTTTAGCAACAAAGAATCAGGTATTGTTGCATTGCTTAAGTGGATTAAAAAGCACACGCATGAAGACATAAAATTAATCATTGTGATGGAGGCTACAGGCGTATATCACGAAAAATTTGCTTATTATTTGGATGACAAAGGATACGATTTAAGCATCGTTTTACCAAATAAAATAAGTAATTACATGCGTACTTTAGAAACTAAAACTATAACTGATAAAACGTGCTCAGAAGCTATAACATTGTTTGGCTTAGAAAGAAATTTGGATGTTTGGAAACGTCCTAAACCTGTTTATAAATTCCTTTTGCAACTTACAAGAGAACGTGATCAGATAGTGGCAGAAAGGAGCATGGTTAAAAATCAACTACATGCTGAAGAAGTGGAAGCAGTTCCAAATACAAGAAGTTTGAAACGATTAAAGCAGCGAATAAAATTTTTAAATAAACAAGAACAAGAAATTAAAGCTGACATTGACTCTTATATTAAAAATGAAGATGAAATTAAAGCTCAGATTGAGAATATTACAAGTATACCGGGAGTAGGAAAGCTAACGGCAATAACAGTTTTAGCAGAAACTAATGGATTTGAATTGATCAGAAATAAAAGGCAATTGGCAAGTTATGCAGGATTTGATATTAAAGAAAAACAATCTGGAACATCCATTAAAGGGAAGTCAAAAATATCAAAGAAAGGGAACAGACACTTAAGAAAAGCAATGCACTTGCCATCATTATCAGCAGTAAAACACGATGAGAAATTCAAAGAGGTTTATATTAGATTGATATCAAAACATGGAATAAAAATGAAAGCACTAATTGCTATCCAAAGAAAATTATTAGAATTAACTTACGTTTTATTTAAAAACAAAACAAAGTACGACAATGAATACAAATCAAATAAAAGAGCGCAGCCAATGATGGCTGCTACTCTTTAGAAACTAGCTCAAGGCCGTTTTGAACTGTAAAAATAAAAACTTAATATTTTATTTGCAAATCAACACAGAATCTATCGG
>CAIKXD010000335.1 GCA_903831265.1 uncultured Bacteroidota bacterium | reverse complement strand
CGCTTTCGGTTGATACTATATGCTCAAAAAAAAGAAGATAGTGGTCAAATTATAAATTGTTTTGAAATATTTTTTTTAAAATTAAGAAATATATATTTTTGTATAAGAGTTAATGTACCTATTATTTTAAAATAAATTATAAAAAACCAGTAACGATGCACAATTACATTAAAAAAGTAAAATTAATTTGCGCTGTATTTTTTTTAGCACTAAACGCTTATGGACAATTAAATGGTTACCACAGTTATCCTCTTTCCAGTGGGTTGGACAATACAGTTAGTTGTCAAGCTATTTTTAACAATGAACTTTATGTTGGTGGAAGCTTTACTACTGCAGGAGGAGTCAGTGCCAATTATATTGCAAAATGGAATGGTAGTAATTGGTCAAGTGTAGGTGCAGGGTTAAATAATGCAGGTGGTAACGGAGGAGTCTTCACCATGATTGTTTATAATAATGAATTATATGTTGGTGGTTTTTTTACCTCTGCAGGCTCAGTACCAGCAAACGGAATAGCCAAATGGAATGGTACTACTTGGAGCTCTGTAGGTGGTGGTGTCACATTTAGTGCTTCAGCTGGAATGATTACTTCACTTGAAGTCCTAAATAATGAGTTATATGTTGGTGGTTTATATACCTCTGCAGGCTCAGTATCAGCAAACGGAATAGCCAAATGGAACGGTAGTAACTGGTATGCCTTAGGAACTGGGATCAATTATCCCAATGGCCCTATTTCAGGCATAGGTATGAAGGCCTATAATAATGAAATTTACATTTCTGGCAATATTAGTAGTGCAGGTGGAGTTAGTGTAAACAATATCGCTAAATGGAATGGTAGTACTTGGGCAACTGTGGGAACCGGGTTAAACAACAATGCATATACTATGGCTTCCTATAACAATGAATTATATGTTGGTGGAATATTTACAACTGCCGGAGGAATTAATGCATCAGGAATTGCCAAATGGGATGGTACCAACTGGTCATCTGTTGGCAATGGTATTGCCAATGCAACAAACCCAAGTCCTAGTATTAATTGTTTGGCAGTACATGGGAATAATTTATATGTAGGCGGTAATTTTAACAACATAGGAACTGGCGCAGTAAATAACATTGCAAAATGGAACGGAACATGGCAGCCTGTTGGTGGCGGAACGAATGGGGCTGTTAATAGCCTAGGTATTTATAATGGTGAATTACATGCTGGTGGAGCTTTTACAACTGTCTTAGGAGTTAATGCAAATTACATTGCTATGATCAACCAACTTGTTGCAGAACCAACAATTCCATCAAACAATATTCAATTTACGGCTGTTGCAACCAATAGCTTAAGCTTAACTTGGACAAATGGAAACGGCAATAAACATTTGGTGTTAGCGAATGCTGCCACTGCGGTTACTCAAACTCCTATAGATGGTGCTTCGTATACTGCCAATAGCTCATTTGGAGCAGGTTCTAGCGTTGGAAGCAGTAATTACGTGGTATATGGGGGAACAGGTAATACCGTTACTGTAACCAATCTTAATCCTGATCATATATATCACTTTGCTATTTTTGAATACAATGATAGCAGTACCGTTTCTGGTTTTGAAAATTACTTTATAACTCAATTCCCTACTTCTAATCATACTAGCCTTGCTTTAGAGCCAACTATAGCTACTGGCAGCTTTACGTTCTCTAATCAAACTCTTACTAGTATGACAGTTACTGTTACACCAGGAAATGGAAGTCATAGGATTATAATAGCAAAGCAAGGCAGTTTTGTAAATAATACAGCATTAGTTGATACAATGGCTTATTTAGCCAATTCTACTTTTGGAACGGGTCCTGTTCAAGGAGCAGGAAATTACATAGTATATAATGGCACAGGAACGACTTTTAATTTAACAGGATTAACCCCTAACCTTCCTTACTATTTTGCATCTTATGAATATAATGGAACCACATCACCAGCTAATAATTATTTAATAGCGTCCCCAAGCACGGGTATGCAAGGCACCTTAAATTCAGAACCCACCTTACAACCTTCGGCTATCGTATTTACCAATGTAACAGAAAATAGCATGACGCTAAGTTGGACGAATGGTGATGGGACAAATAGAATCATAGTTGCAAGGACTTCTACAGTAAATGCTGCACCAACAGATGGTGTGGAATATGTTGCCAATTCCACTTTTTCTCTTGGAGATAATTTAGGACTTAACAATTATATAGTTTATAGTGGTACTTCAAATACTTTTAACCTTACAGGATTAAATGCGAATACAACCTATTATTTTGCCATTTACGAATACAACGGAACTAATACTTCCAATAATTATTTAATACCTGGACCTGCCACAGCTTTTAAATCCACCTTATTTTCAGAGCCACTCACTCCAGCAACCAATCTAACCCTATCTACAATTACTTCTGGAATTACCAATGTTAGTTGGGTAAATGGCTCTGGTTCAAATAGACTTGTAGTAGTTAGAGAGGGGCTTCCATTAAATCAATTACCTGATGACGGTAACGGATATATTGCAAATAATACCTTTGCTTCAGGTACAGATTTAGGAAGTGCAAATTATATATGTTTTGCTGGTAGTACTAATAATTTTAACCTTCAAGGACTTAATTCAACAAAAGTATATTACATATGTGTAATTGAATATAACGGTTCTGGAACTAACGCAAACTATCTTACTTCTAATTTCCCAATTGCAAATAACCTACCTATTCAGCCTACATTAGCGGCTTCTTCATTAATTATTTCCCAAAATTCTGGTACAAGTGCAAGTTTAACTTGGACAAATGGTAATGGGGGATATAGAATATTGATTGGTAAAGCAAACTCTATTGTTAACGAGACACCAATTGACGGAACAATTTATATTGCTAATAGTACTTTAGGCACCGGGGCAAATTTAGGCACAGATAATTATGTGGTTTATACTGGTACAGGTAATTCTACAGTAGTTAATGGTTTAGATTCGAATAATACATACCATTTTGCGCTTTACGAATTTAACAAGGACATAAACGGACCACCTAACTATTTAGAAACTCCCAATTTGATTGGTAACATCAGCATAGTATCTTTATCTTCAGGATTAAATAAATTAGAAAACGAATTATTGTATTCAATGTCACCAAATCCTTTTACTGATCAATCAACCCTTATTTTTTCAAAAGAACAAAATAAGACAACAATAAAAATATTAAATATTTTAGGTAAAGAAATTAAAGTAATTGAATTTACTGGACAGAAATTTATTTTAGAAAAAGGAGATATGGAAGCTGGTGTTTATGTGTTGCAAACAATTGACAAAGACAAAAAAGTATGCAATAGAAGATTTGTGATTCAATAAATCCCGAAATAATAATGCGTTAATAAGTAAGGCGAACCTCCAAGGTTCGCCTTACTTATTAAATGAAATACCCAACAAAAAAACTAGTAAGATTCGTGTGGACCCGAAACTCGGCGGAATGCAAGCAGCTATAAACACTTTCAAGCAATCCAATACCCATAATTTTATGCACATTAATAGCTGCTCCTAACACTTCATAAGTAAGTTTATCAATTTATTTTTTTGTTAGATTCATACCCACCAACCTATGTATCTAAGTGTTTACAATACTTAGTTTTTGATTATTTTAAATGTTTTAGCTTTTTGATTGTTTGTAAGTACTTGAATGAAATATGTAGCATTTGCAAGGTCTTGAAATGAAACGCTTGTCTGCTTGTTTTCTATTTTGTTGAATTACTTTTCCGTTGATGGCTGTCAAAGTGTATTGAGCATTTGTCCAAGGTTGGCGTCCTTGCCAACCTTTTTTCTTTCTACACCCCAAACTGACTAAAATGATGATCAATATGTTTATATAACATATGGCTCCATTCCTTGGCTGTTAACTTTCCAAAACCATTGCTGTCTTTGTGTTCAAAGTAGGCTGGACCTTTTTCTTCAGCATCTTTAAGATTGCTAATCAAAGCTTCTTTTTCAAAATCAAAATCCGATGTCATTACTAAATACTTGGCAGTAGGTGAATTTTTTTTGTAAGGTTTATTTCCAACTACAGTGCTTTTAACAAAGGTTTTCAACATAAACTTAACAAAGGCAGGAGTTTTAGGGTCATACTTGTGAAAAGCGGTGTCATAAATTAAGTTCAAATGATGCAACATTTGAGGTGCGTTCATTTTGCCCCACAATGCCTTTGTATTGGCGTTTAATTTATTCAATCTAGAAATTAATAATGTAGTAGTGCTGTTTTCGTATATGCTGGGGTAGGTCATAATTGTTTTTTTAAATAAGAATTCATTTAATCAAATTAAATAAAATTTTTTAATCTGTGAATCTGTGGCAACTATTCTACAAATTAGAAATATTATACTTCTTAGGATACTTAATAATATAACCAAACTTAAGCGTATTACTTTCCGATGGTTTTAATTTAATAATCCATTTTAATTTCCCAGTTTCCTTCACGTAAGTGGCGTTGCTGCCGTTAATAAGCTCAATAGTAACCTCCTCGGTATTCGACAGCGGTATTTGATCTTCAATCGTAATTTCAACTTCCGCTTTCTTTTTATTGCGCACCATAATTTCAAATTCTAAAGTGGTTTTTTTAGTGCCACCTGTAAAGTTTTTTTCGGTAAAACTCTTTACTTTTTTACGGTCTAAAATAATGTTTTTTTCGCGCCCCAGCGATACAGGAATTGTATCATTTGTAACACGGGTTTCAAAATAAGATTTACCTACAAAAGTGCCCTCGTTAAAGAGATTGGCTTCGCCAGGTAATAAACCGGTTTGGTCCCAATTGATGAGGTTGGCCAATAAAAAAGCATCCTTATCTAATTTTGGAATGGCGCTGTAACTATACACCGCAGGCGCTTTGTATTCCTGTATGGCTACTACGTATTCTTTTCCATCTGATGGAATGTTGTAAGGAATAGAAATTTCAAAAATGTTGTTGGTTTGATTTTCTGTGTTGTTGGTGTAGTTAGAAGAAGCATTTGACTTTTTACCATCTATATAAACATCATCTGCACTGTTTCTACCACCTCTAACGTTCATTTTTTCAGATTCGGGTGCATCTCCATAAGCCGAAGGCACGCCACTAATAGCAATCGTATTTGAATTCTGCAATTCAATATTTTTACTGTAACCCTTTCTATACAATTGATCTGGATTATTAAGCACCAAGGTATACGGATTTAAGACAGGCTTGGTATTGTTGTTATTGGGATTTCCTGTACTTAAAGAAAGTTTAACATTTTTCCAATCTTCGCCCGTATTTTGATACACATTGGCTTTGCTTAAAATGGTGATAGGCTCCGTTAATGACTCAGATTTGATGTCATAAAATGGCGCCCACCCAGCATTGGTTACCATGTAGCTCAACTGTATTTTTGATTTGGAAGTAGTATTGCATTTAATTGCTAAGGTAATCTCGCTATAGACCTTTGTTTGCTGGTTCTTTAACTGTACTAGTTGATTTTGTAATGCCGTATTTTTTTCGCGGAGTTTAGCTTGTTTCTTCTCGTTTTCGGTGAGTTTATTACGAATTTCTAAAACACGCACACGGTAAAAGTTAGCCATTTTTTCTAACTCAAGTGTACTCACACCAATATTGTCGCCTTGTATGCTTTTGTTGGCTACAATCATTACTAGCTCTTCATTTAGCGCATCTATTTGGTTTTTTACAGCATATAATTTCCCACTCATTACTTCAATACTATCTTCTAATGCTCTTAGCTTTGGATCTTTCTTTTCGTCTCCTAAATAATTCTTTTTTGTAACAACCGATAAAATAGTAAAATCGGCATCACCCTTAATTTGCACACTGTTTTCATCGAGAAATTGAGACAAATCTTCCAGCACAATATTATACATGCCGGGCACTAAATTTACTTCCGCTGTGGCGTTAATTTGTGCATTTTGTAAATAAATCAACACCTCTTTTGTTTGTGGTTTTACGCTAATATCTGCACCTTTGCTCACAATTGAAAACAAAGTAGAAAATAGAATGAATGTAATTTGCAGCTTTTTCATGAGGTAAATTTTATGCGAAGTTGAAAAATAAATTTTATAATTTATTCACTCAAGTTTATTTTAGTGAATGTTTAACACAAATGCCATGCAAGAACTAAACATTTTAATTAATAAACTAGAAGAAAAAATTCCCTCGATGGATGCAGTAAATACGCAAATTTCTTCAGCAAAAGTAGGATGGCACATTGAACATAGTTTATTGGTCGTAATAAGAATAGCAAATGGTTTTAAGCAATCGAATCCCAAAACGTATAGTTGGAAATTTAATATAAATAGAACCTTTATTTGGACCATCGGTAAGATCCCGCGCGGCAAAGGAAAAGCTCCAAATGTTGTAATACCTAAAGAAGAAATAACAAGCGCTTTATTGAAAGATAGCATCGCAAAAGCAAAGGAAAATATCGCATCGCTCGCTATCGCTCAAAAAAATCAATACTTTGAACATCCTTATTTTGGAAAGCTGAATCTTAAACCAACCATTAAATTTTTTAAAATTCATACCAAACATCATCTAAAAATAATTAATGATATTTTGCTTGTAAAAGCTTAACAATTTGAATCTCTTTTATTAATAATTTTGTACCCAAAACACAACAACAATATGAAAACAAATCACGAAATAGATTACCGCATTTTTGGAGAAGAAATGCAATGTGTAGAAATTGAATTAGATCCACAAGAGACTGTTATTGCTGAGTCGGGTAGTTTTATGATGATGGACAATGACATTCAAATGGAAACCATTTTTGGCGATGGAAGTAAGCAAAATAATGGAGGCTTTATGGGCAAATTGTTTTCTGCAGGTAAGCGTTTGTTAACTGGCGAAAGCTTGTTTATGACAGCCTTTTCAAATATGGGCATGGGTAAAAAGCGTGTTACTTTTGCGTCACCTTATCCAGGTAAAATAATTCCATTAGATTTAGATCAGCTACAAGGACGTATTATTTGTCAGAAGGATGCTTTTTTATGTGCAGCTAAAGGCGTAAGCGTGGGCATTGAGTTTCAAAGAAAATTAGGTACAGGTTTATTTGGTGGCGAAGGTTTTATTATGCAAAAATTAGAAGGCGATGGAATGGCCTTTGTACATGCTGGCGGAACCATTTTAGAACGTAATTTAAAACCAGGCGAAACCTTGAAAATTGATACTGGCTGTATCGTTGCCTTTACCTCAATGATTAACTATGATATACAATTTGTAGGCGGTATTAAAAACACCATTTTTGGTGGCGAAGGTTTGTTTTTTGCTACTTTAACCGGTCCAGGAACAGTTTGGATACAATCTTTACCAATTAGTCGCTTAGCGAGTAGAATATTACAGTTTTCAACTGGCGGAAGAAAAGAAGAGGGTGGCATTTTAGGAGGTTTAGGTAACCTATTAGATGGTGACGGAAGGTAAGATTTAGTTGCTATAAATTAAAAGCCGAGGAGCAATCTTCGGCTTTTTTTGTTGTAAAAAATTAGAAATATGTTTTTACTGCAAACTCAAATTGCTCAATAAAGATTTTTTTGAATGCACTGATATTATTTTGTTCATAAAAAATTAGCATCGCCTTTTTATAATCAATAGAATCAACGGTTCTGAAAGAAATTGGACAATAGCGATGGTTAATTAATATAGCATTGCTTATAATTCTTGCAGTACGTTTATTTCCATCAGCAAAGGGTTGTATATATGAAATTAACAACATACAGAGTAAAGCCTTTTCGAAAATATTATTACGCTTATTAATGATGCTACACATTGCCTCCATCGCTTCTCTAATTTGAAAAGCATTGTCTAAAGGCTTATAATTTGTGCCCGAAATGCCAACGCTACTGTTGCGTAAATTCCTATCCACCTTGAGCTCTTTAATTAAAATACTGTGAATATCTTCAATTGTGGCGATTGTTATATTTCGAAGGTATTCAGGATGTTCTAAAATAAAATCCAATGCTTCTTTATGATTCAATAGCATGGTTGCTTCATCTCTGGTTTTGCCGGCTGCTGTTTCTTTTTCTTTGAGTAGTTTTTCGGTTTCCAATAAAGAATAGGTATTTCCTTCTATTTGAGATGATTTCCAACTTAAATCTATGGCTAAACGTTCAAATTCTTTTTGATAAGCATTAACAGATAACTTTGAAATATTTTCTGTGAACTTTTCCTGCAGAGTGTTTAGATGAAACAATTCTGCATCATTAAAAAGAGTAATTTCTGTTAATGCTTCAGTGATCAATTCATAATTAAATACTGAATTGATGATGCGTTCATCGATTTCTTTCTGAAAATATTCGTCACTGTCAATAGGATACAATAAGCCCCAAGACTTACTAATTTCATATTTTGTTGCTTTACCTTTTCCTGTAGCGATAATAAAATTATATGCTAACAACTGGGTGATAGCTCTTTTTATTGTAGCGTATGCCACAGCAACTCCTAGTCCATCATATATTTCTTTTGACGAACTCTTGGTATTAGCTTTAACATAGTCTAATACTAGTTTTTTAATATCTAATTTTAATTGTGCCATATCAACTTGAAGCTCACAAGTATAGCAAATAAAGCTCAAAATGTGAATTAATTGAGCTTTATTCTAAGGTTAATTGAGCTTGAAATTATATATTTTTAGAAATAAAAAATAAAAAAAAGCGATACAAATCTGTATCGCTTTACTAAGTAGCGGGGGCCCGAACCTTCCTAAAAGAAGGTCAGGCTCGAACGGACGCCCTTCCCAAAAGGGAAGGGTATGAGCCTAACCTTTTATAAAATCTTTAATTATTTTATTTTTTAATTGACTTCCACGACCAGACTTAAAATATTTTTCTCGTTTAAGCGCTTCTTCTTTAGTTAAATAAAATTCAACATAAACAACTATCCATGGTCTATGTCTTGCTGTGCTGTCTTTTCCATAAATATTATGCGATTTTATTCGCTCTATTAAATAGGTAGTATAGCCAGTGTAGTTGCTACCATTCTTAAGCGAAAATAATATGTAAACAGCAAATTCCATACAAAAAAAAAGCGATACAAATCTGTATCGCTTTACTAAGTAGCGGGGGCCCGACTCGAACGGACGACCTTTGGGTTATGAGCCCAACGAGCTACCAACTGCTCCACCCCGCAATATATTTTTAGAACTTTTTTCCTTTATTTGACTTTTTTAAGCATTAACTCCCTCAAAAGCGAGTGCAAAAGTAGGCTTATTATTCATCAATTCAAAATTAATGTATTTAAATAAAAATATTAATAATTAAGTGGCTATAAAACAGCTAATTAAAAGACAAATACGATGCCTTAGTTAAAAAAATAATTTATGAGCTTTTAGGACCATGAATCTTTTCACAAAATCTCAATCTCGACCCTTCTATTTTTTGCTCTATCTTCTTCAGAATTTTCAGGAAAAACACGTGGGTATTTAAATGACATACCTACATATTTAAGACGATCACTTTCAATGCCGTTTTCCAGCAAATAATCACAAACAGCTTTTGCTCTTGTATCAGAAATGTTCATGTTCAATGAGCCAGGCTCAATCATATCATAATTGGGGTTATTGCCACCACAGCAAACATGTCCTAGAATTAATATTTTAATAGTAGGATTTGCTTTTAAAGTTTGCGCTAACGATTCCAAAGCAGGCAATGAAGAGGTTAAAAATACATGGGTATTATTTTCAAATAAAATATTTTCCAACACTATTTTCTCGCCTTTAGCATAAGTACCTAGGTTACTAATCTCCTTTTTTTGTTCATTCACAAACACCAACTCCACACACCTATTTTTTTGTAAATCGTTGCCAAATCTACTGGTTTCACCAATGGCATAGGTTTTAATGATGCTTTTATATGACGCATTTGTGGTCATAAGATGTGTTTTTACAAATCCCACTCTGTTTGTAGCTAATATTTGATTGTTGGCTACACTACCTGTAGAATCAGCATAGGCAGTAATAATGATTTCTTTTGTGTGTTTTGAATTTACATCACAAAAGCTATTTAATCTCTTTAATCCCTCAATGGATAATTCGCTTTTATTTATATCAAAGTAAAGATATAAAGTATCGATTTGCTTTGCAGCACCGTTTTTACTTGAAAGTAAAATGAATAAAATCAAAAGTTGCTTTCTTATATGCTTCATATTTTTACAAATTTCAAAAGTACAAAAAAACTAATGGTAGTTTTTACTCTTTAGGCGTTCATAAAAATAATTTTTAACCCAAATTACTGAGTAGGAATTCAGAGTCAACAAAGTTTTACAATAGTTTCAACTGCGTAATTTGGGTTAAAAGAACAGCGAGTAATTTTAAAATTCAAAATGGGAGGAAGCGCTTGAGATTGTAGTAAAATAATTTAAATAGATTGCTAATGGAATTTGGCGTTATTAAAAAACAAAATTTATTTTACGTTCAAACTGCCAAAATGTCTATAAGTAGGCAATGGCAATAAAATTGCAAAGGGGTTTACCTCAATATGAGAGCAAAAATTAATAAGATATTCGGAAAAATGGAAGACTCAACCAAAGAAAGCCCAAATAATGCGGTAGAACAGGAGCAAAACAGTACTGCAGAAACAATAGAAAATAATGCCCAAGTTGCAGAAGAAAATGGTGCTTCAAATACTGAAGAAAGTGAACTGCCACAAGCAGATAGCTCGCCAACAGCTAGGTTGGAAGAGCAACTGGCAGAATTAAATGATAAATATTTACGCTTGTTTAGCGATTTTGATAACTACCGTAAAAGAACTGCCAAAGAGCGCATAGAACTTGCCAAAACTGCAGGCGAAGATTTTTTTAAAGCCGTTTTGCCAGTGTTGGATGATTTTGAAAGAGGCTTAAAAGCGATGAACGAAGCTGCAGATGTAAATGCACTCAAAGAAGGCGTTGATTTAATTTACAATAAACTGAACAATACTTTAACAGCCAAAGGTTTAGAGCCTTTAACAAGCATTGGAAATACCTTTGATGCAGATATACATGAGGCTATTACCAATATTCCGGCACCAAGCGAAGATATGAAAGGAAAAGTAATTGATGAGGTGGAAAGAGGCTATGCTTTAAATGGGAAAGTGATTAGATATGCAAAGGTTATTGTTGGAAATTAATCCATCAATAAAAGGCAAAAATAACAAAGAGCTATAACAAAAGAATTATAAAAATGGCTAAGAGAGATTATTACGAAATATTAGGTGTTGCAAAGGGTGCAGACGAGTCTGAAATAAAAAAGGCTTATCGTAAAATGGCCATGAAATACCATCCGGATAAAAACCCAGGTGATAAAGCCTCTGAGGATAAATTTAAAGAAGCGGCAGAAGCATACGATGTATTAAGTAATGCGCAAAAAAAGGCGCAATACGATCGTTTTGGACATGCTGCCACAGGTGCAGGTGGCGGAGGCGGTGCGGGCGGTTTTGGCGGAATGAATATGGATGATATCTTTAGCCAGTTTGGCGATATCTTTGGTGGTGGAGGCGGTGGTGGTTTTAGCGGTTTTGGTGGTGGCGGACAAGGCAGAAGAGTAAACCGCGGTACCAATCTTAGAGTAAAAGTTAAGTTAACTTTAGAAGAAATAGCCTCTGGTGTTGAAAAGAAAATTAAAGTAAACAAATACGTAGGTTGCAATACATGCTCTGGCTCAGGTGCAGCAGGTGGTTCGGCATTTAGTTCATGTAGTACTTGCAGAGGTACAGGACAAGTAACTAAAGTGATGAACACCATTTTAGGTCAAATGCAAACAGCTTCTACCTGCCCATCATGCGGTGGCGAAGGGCAAACGATTAAAGACAAATGTAAAAGTTGTTATGGTGATGGTGTTGTAAGAGCAGAAGAAATTATCACGATCAATATTCCTGCAGGTGTTGCCGAAGGAATGCAATTGTCAATGAGTGGAAAAGGAAATGCCGCTGCAAGAGGCGGAATTCCTGGAGATTTGCTTATTTTAATTGAAGAGGCTGAGCATCCAGTTTTAAAACGCGATGGCAATAATTTATTTGTTGATCAATATATTTCGGTAACCGACGCGGCTTTAGGAACGCATATAGAAGTCCCTACGATTGAAGGCAAGGCAAAAATAAAAATAGAACCGGGTACACAACCGGGCAAAGTGTTGCGTTTGCGTGGAAAGGGTTTACCAACTGTAAACTCATACGAGAAGGGCGATTTACTGGTAAATATTAATGTTTGGATTCCACAAAAATTAACTAAAGATGAAACTAAAATTTTAGAGAAACTCAATGAGTCAGAAAATTTTAAACCTAACCCTTCAGGGAAGGAAAAAAGCTTTTTTGATAGGATGAAGGAGTATTTTCACGATTAAAAATACAGTTTTTTCTAAAATATTTCATTTAACATGTATTAAATTTCGCGTCAAAGAAATTTTCAATAGCTAACCTATGATAGCAATCAGAAGATTGCTAAAAAACATAAACCCGATTCTAACTTAATAATTAAACCCAAATTATGCAGTTTTAATCGTTGGTCAATAAAAATTTACAATAACAACAGGTGCTTAAAGTAAGCCTTTTTATTATGTTGCAGCAATAGAAATTAGCATTTGCCGAAGGCTTATTAAAGTTCAATTTTACGTTTTATTGCTATTATTTTTTAAACCTAAACA
Organism: uncultured Bacteroidota bacterium; assembly: GCA_903831265.1. GTDB lineage: Bacteria > Bacteroidota > Bacteroidia > UBA4408 > UBA4408 > CAIKXD01. The sequence continues at coordinate 1,876 of CAIKXD010000335.1, read as the reverse complement.
CTTAAATCAACTTTTTTTGTGTATGATTGTTTTTTGTAAAACACTTTATTATGAAACGTAAAAAAATTTTAACGCTCTCGGTAATTTTATTAGTTAGTATTTTTGTGGGCTCATTGTTTGCTCGCCAAGATGGAAAAGAAAAAGATAAAATTTTAGGAGTTTGGGAGGTAGGAAGTGGAAAAGCCAGGGTTAAAGTTTTTGCTTACGGCAATAAATTTGGCGGTAAAATAGTATGGCTCAAAGAACCTAATTATCCCGAAGGAGGCGTTAAAGTAGATAAAAACAATCCTGATGAGGCCTTAAGAACCAAACCGTTATTAGGCTACACTAACTTAACCGGATTTGAAGCCAAGGGCGATGGAAAATATGAGAATGGAACAATCTATGATCCTGAAAATGGAAGCACTTATAATTGTGTGATCACAATGCCAGACGATAATACACTTGAAGTAAGGGGATACATTGGTGTTTCCTTGTTTGGCAGAACAGATGTTTGGAAAAGGGTAACTGTTAAAAAGTAACAATGAAGCAACGTTTTTTATTGCTGTTTACCTGTTTAAGCAGCCTGTGTTTTGCGCAAAAAGATACACTGTTAATTCCCGAAGAAGAAGAGGATTACAGCCAGTACAATAATGTAGTCGAAGCCCCCACTAAAAGGTATTGCAGCTCCAAGATATTGGGTATTAGTCCATCAAAATTAATTTCTTTTGGGTACGATTATATTGCTCCTCACGACATCACTGCTGGAGCAATTTCTGGATTTTTGGAAAACAGCTCCACCGTCAATAGTGCTTCTGGAATGAGGATTGCAGCTAATTTTCCCGTAATTTCAAATACAAAGTGGTTAATAAATTTAGGAGTAAACTGGTGGGAAACAAATTATAGTTTTAAAGAGGCCGATAAACTAACCCATCCTTTGCTAAAATCGATGAATGATAATGGACTAAGAACAAGCGGTATCAATGCTACTGTGTTTAAACCCTTTAATGAATTTTGGTTCTCAGTAGTACAAATTTCTGGTGATTTTAATGGTGATTACAAAGCCAATCAGTTTCCCAATGGCAATCAAATTAAATATTCTGTTTCTGCATTATATGGCAAAAAGAAACACGATAGAGTACAATTGGCCTTTGGTATTTCCAGAACGTATAGAGCAGGCGGTCAGGCTTATTTCCCAATTATGATGTATAACTATACTGCACCAAATAAAAAATGGGGCATCGAGGCTTTGCTGCCAGCAAGAGCCAACTTTAGATATACTTTAAACGCCAGAAATCTATTGTTAGCGGGTTTTGAATTAGAAGGAAATGCTTACAGATTAAACAACATGATGGAAAGCACGCCAGGTATTGGCTTTGGAAGTCTGGAGCTAAAACGTTCAGAACTAAGACCAAGAATTACCTATGAGTTTGGCTTATATAAATTCATTTGGCTATCAATTCAGGCGGGTTATAGAATTAATTACAACTATAACGTTGATGATGGAGATTTTTACCGAAGTACAGGAAGCGATAAACCATATACCTTTGAAAACACCCTTAGAAATGCTCTCTACACCAACATCTCCATTAATTTGGTTTCACCTTAAAAAAAAGCATCACAACTCCGATTGCTCTCTAACACATTATCATTGGGTTAAGTAAGGCAATTCTGGATGAAGCTTTTCGCTTCAGTGCGCCAAGGCCTGCTTGACCCGCCATCCTCCATAGTGCGTTCAAATGTTTTTATTGTGGTTTTTTTTGGTTAAGATGATAATACCGATGAGTAGCTGGGTTTCCTGTCTGAATATGCGTCGAAGCTTTTTTAAAATAAAGTTGAGTATATTTCTAATGAGGAATTTGGGTTAACACACTTGCAAAATAATAAAAAACTTCTT
>CAIKXD010000334.1 GCA_903831265.1 uncultured Bacteroidota bacterium | reverse complement strand
TCATCCTCTCGCCTTTTATATGCAGGTTCTTTTTCTAAAATTCTTGTATCACTGATTAATTCAGTTACTATCTTTATTATAAAATCTCTATTTTGTTCTATATCTATTCCCATATTTGATGATAAAATACTAACAACATTTGAAACTATTTCACCCTCTGGACTTAAACGTTTTGCCTGTTTTTGCTGCTGTTTTTCTAATATAACTTCTCCAACATCTTTTTCAATTATATCCCTACTTTTATCTGCAAAACCATCTTTGTATCCTTCTGAAACGTCATAATCTATATAGCAAATGACTTCACCGCTATTTTCATCAACCCAAGCATCACCTTCGTCACTGCGTTTACCTATCCGCCTTTTTAAATCATTTATTACATCATCATAATCTTGGTTTCGTGTTATAAATGTATTCGCTAAAATATACACGAATTTTGGTAATAATTGTGTATTTGTTTCTACACAATACATCCACCATTCATTTTCCATTTCACCATCATGTATATTCGGAATACTTGGGTCACCTTCACGACAATAAAGCGAAACAAATTTAATGATATCTGTTTGTTTTTTTACAAAATCATTTTGCCCCATAATTAGGTCACGTAACCTGACATAGGGTGATACAATTCTTTCTTTTACTTCATCTGCAATTTTTAAACCTAAATCGTATTTTTGATTATTATATTTGAAAAATTGTGTTCGTTTTATCTGTTGAAGTTTGTCAAATGATTTACTGAAATAATCCAGTTGTCTTCTAATTCGACTATTCAATTCATCCTTTGAAATATTATAGCTTTTATCAAATTGGTCTAAAATCTGTTTCAAAGCATTGTTTGCAACAGTATCTTTTATGACTTCAGTGGAATCACACTTGTCATCGCCTTTTTCCAAAGGATTATACATGCATTTGTAATCCATATTACATAATACGTCGTCGTCTTTTATGAACGCATCTGGAGGCAATTCTTTATCTAATACCCATGTATCGTCTTTTCTTACATAGTATTCGAATGATTGTGGATAATTGCCTTCAACAACATTTACCAAAATAGCATAATCACCTTCGCTAACTCGTTTTGCTTGGTTTACTAATGTTGTTGCCATATGTTCTGCAGGTTTTTCATCCATTTTATGCTTGTTAATAAATTCATCCGTTAAAAATATGATAAACTCTTCGCTTGATAAATTGTCTCGTTGTGTTTTATACTTTTCTTCGATTATTTCATAATTTGTTGCATCATATTCTTTATCAAAATATATTGGCTTTCCGTCGTCTTCCAACATAGCATCTTTTGAATAATACTTTTTAGAAATTATATACGCACTGCATGTATCATTTGCCTTGTCCTTTTCTGTTAGTACCTTTAATTCATTTTTATCCATTTCAAAAACAGAATTTAATTTGTCTGGGTACATAAGTTGGATGTTTGTTAAGGCAACAGCAGTATTGTATAATTGTCCATAATCAGTAACAGTAATTTTTTTCAAAAATTCTGAACCCGAACATGTCATTTTACCAGGTTCATCAAAACCATATTCATTAAATATTTGCATTTTTAAACGCGTTTCAGAACCAGTATCTAATAAGTTAAATAATTCATTTGAATAAACGTATTTACCGTCGTTTTGTTGATTGCGACCAGCAATAGATTTAATATATTTAATTCCTG
>CAIKXD010000333.1 GCA_903831265.1 uncultured Bacteroidota bacterium | reverse complement strand
GTTTCTACTCCTAAATTGAACGTAGTCTCTAATATATAAGTTCCATTTGGAGTAAGACCAATCCACTCAGGATTCCAAGAACCATGTCCACTAGATCTACCATAAACATTTATTGGGCTTAACTATTTTTACTTTATTTTTGTGGCGTGAAAAAATACATTAGCCCAATCGGTATCTTAATTTTGTGCTTTGCATGTAGCACGCGCATTGTGTTTTCGCAAGTATCGGGCGCAACATCTAATCAAAATTACATCATTACCAAGCGTATGCTAACCATGGAGGATGGGCTTCCTTCGCGCATGATAATTGACGTATTACAAGATGGTGATGGATTTATGTGGTTTGGCACTGCCAGTGGGCTATGCCGGTATGATGGCATTTCATTTAAAACCTACAATACACAAAACTCACCACTCTTAAACAATAACATTACCCGCTTGGCGCTTGATAAAAACAACCGCTTAATCATTCAAACAACCGCTTATTTGGGATCAGCATATTCAAAGAATAATTATCAGGTGTTTGATTTAAGTAGCAATAAATTTACAGCCAATAAGGAGTTTTTACCCCATATGCCTTTTAAAAGCGAGCAAATTAAACAAATGTGCTGCGATGAATTGGGTAATATATTTTTTTTAACAGACAAGCCCTACAGCTTATGGCAATATGATAACAATGCCTGTTTTAAATTGCTTATCGATACATTTAAATTAGCATTAGCGAATACAGATTTAGCCCCTGTTAATGCATTTATAAAGTCATATAATAACAATATACTCATCAACTTTATTGGTAAAAACAAGTTCTATTTTATACGGCCAGGAAGTTCCCCTATCATGTTTAATGGCAATGGTGAATTGTATCCCACATTTGATAAAAACAGCATTTTGTTTTATGATGAGGGGTTAAACAGCCATTTTGCCATTGATTCCTTAGGGCATCAATCAATATTGCCAAAGACCTATTCAATGCCGATGAGCGATAAAAAATTAATAGATTATAAAGGTCGCACGCCATTGTTTAAATCGCAACAAAACAATTATTATTTATATAAAGACAGTTGTTGGATAGCCGTTTACAATGCCCTTGAGCAAAAGGATTTGGCTTATTTTGGGGTAAGTAATTATTGTGCCGATAATAATGGTAACTATTGGTTTTGCACAGAAAAAGGTGTTTACCAAGTAAATATTAGAAAACAACAATTTGAGCACCTATTTTCAAACACCCAAGTCGAAAAATTAAATAATTCAGCAGTAAGAAATATTTATGTAGATAATAATGCCGATGGCAGCAGAAGGATTTTGGCCATGGTAAATGGGATGTTGACGGAAAAAGAAAAAGAGGAACATTCTATAAAAAGCATACAAGGGTCAACAATAATAAAAAAGAATGAGCTAATTTATGTTGCAGGAAATGCTATAATTACACAGTATAATTTTGTTAATGATAAAACAGCCAAACATGCTTTTACCAATATAGGTGATCCATGGTCCTTGGCCGATTTTTCAGATTCGATTATTTTAATTGGAGGTAGTTCAGGTATTATTAGCTATCATATTCATACACATGTTGCATCATTGGTTAAGGTATTAAACAAGCATTTGCCGCCTCCTGTAAATGTGTATAAAATAATAAAAACCAATACTAAAGGATGGGTAGCTGTGGCCGAAAATGGGATTTATTTTATCAATAATCAAGGAGCTATTTATGATTGTTACGGTAATACGCAAAAACAGCCAGATAAATGTTTGCCTGTTACCAGTATTTTTGATTTATATGAAGATAAGGAAGGTGTGGCTTGGCTGGCCACCAATGGAGAAGGTCTTATTCGATTAAACTGGAACGCAAAGCATCCTATGGCTGCTGAAAATATAAAGAGGTTTACCGCCCTTGAAGGATTGCCTAGTAATATCTTGTACAGAATTGAAGAAGATCAATTAAATAACTTATGGGTAAGCAGCTATAACGGTTTAGTTAGCTTTAACAAAAAAAATTACACTACTAAAACCTACCGCACAAAAGATGGTTTAACGAATGATGAATTTAACCGAATTTCGTCTTTTAAAGATGCACAGGGGCGTATTTATTTTGGCGGTCAAAATGGAATTGATGCTTTTGATCCCCGTAAAATGACAGCGATAGACAAGGAACAGGATGCGCCTTTCCGTTTGGTGGGCCTTTCAATGTTTTCGGCAGATAAGGATAGCATTAAAGATATGCTCTATGCGTTTAAATCAAGTCATAAAATTATCATGCATGAGGGTGATAAATTTTTGTCGGTGGCTTTTTCATTGCTCGATTTTGAGAACCGCATTCATGGCTATGCCTTTAAAATTGATGGTATAGATAAGGAATGGAACTATATTAATGAAAACATAGTTCGTTTAAGCAATTTGCCTTATGGCAACATAAAACTGCGTATTAAAGCACAACTCGAATCGGGCATGTGGAAAGAAGAAGAGCTTATTATTCCGATCACTGTAATAAAACCTTATTATTTAGAGCCCGGGTTTTACGGCATTTTATTTTTTCTATTTCTGACCATTTTTTTGATGATTTATAATTGGCGAGTGAATAAACTGAGTAAGGACAATTTAAAGCTTGAGTCACAGGTGCAACAAAGAACAAACAGTTTAACCGAGGCGCTAAAAGACAGAGAGGTGTTGTTAAAAGAAATACACCATAGGGTAAAAAACAACTTACAGGTAATTACATCTTTATTAGAACTACAAAAAGATGAAATTGACGATGCGTTAACACTCGCTGCTTTTAATGAAGCTCAGAGCCGAATAGGTAGTATTTTATTGATTCATCAAAACCTTTATCAAAATAAAGACTTGGGCAACATTGAATTTAAACAGTTTTTATTAGGCCTCTCAAAACAAGTGTCAAACTTATACAAACGCAATAACAGCATGTTGGAATTAAGTTTGATGCAAAATGAGATTTTTATTGATATTGATACTGCAGTAAGTTTGGGACTCATTGTGAACGAACTGCTTACCAACACCTACAAGCATGCATTTGCAGCTACAAATCGTGTAAAAGCAGCCATTGATTTAGTTAGCACAGAAAAAGGAAACTATCAATTAACCTACTACGATAGTGGACCAGGGTTACAGAAAATCCCTGACTTTAAACAATCAAAAACATTGGGTTTGCATTTAATTGGTGTTTTATCAAAACAACTAGGCGGAGAGGCAATTTACAATAACGATCAAGGAAGTACATTCATTATTAATTTTAAAGATGCTGCAGCTCGCCAAAAAGAATATTAGTTGAAAGCCTTTTAATCCTCCTCAAAAAGACTGCCCTCGTTGCCTTTGGAGTTAAAAATTAACATGCAGTGTTTAGAGTTTAGATTTTTGGATATTAGATTTTGGGATATGAGACTTTAGATTTTTGGATATTAGATATTAGATTTTTGGATATTAGATATTAGAGTTTAGATTTTTAGAGTTTAGATTTTAGAGTTTAGATTTTTAGATTTTGGATTTTTAGATATTAGATTTTTGGATTTTAGATATTAGATTTTTGGAAATTAGATTTTTAGATTTTGGATTTTTAGATATTAGATTTAGGGATTTTAGATATTAGATTTTGGATTTTTAGATATTAGATTTTTGGATTTTAGATTTTGGGGGTTGGATTTTAGATTTTTGGATATTAGATTATAGATTTTTAGATATTAGATTTTTAGAATTTTGGATTTTTAGATTTTAGAATTTAG
>CAIKXD010000332.1 GCA_903831265.1 uncultured Bacteroidota bacterium | reverse complement strand
TATTTCAATTTTATTTTTTGACGATTGCTAAATGTCTATTCTATTTTGTGTCTAACTAGATAAAAAAAAGAAGAAAAATAGAGCCCTCCAAATACAAAAATAAGAGTAAACTAAATAAAAAAAAACAATGCAAACGATAAAGTGTGTTGTAGTTGGCGATGGTGCCGTTGGCAAAACATGCTTGCTCATATCATACACGACGAATAAATTCCCAAGCGAGTATGTGCCGACCGTGTTCGACAACTATGCAGTCACAGTGATGATCGGCGGCGAGCCGTACACGCTCGGCCTGTTCGACACGGCCGGACAAGAGGACTACGATCGCCTGCGACCGCTGTCCTACCCGCAAACGGACGTGTTTTTGGTTTGCTTCAGCGTAGTCAACCCGAGCTCGTACGAGAACGTCAAGGAGAAGTGGGTGCCCGAGATACTGCATCATTGTCAGAAAACGCCGTTTTTGTTAGTGGGCACTCAGGTCGATTTGAGAGAGGAGACTTCTACTTTAGACAAGCTGGCTAAGAATAAACTTAAACCGATCTCGCCCGAACAAGGCGAGCGCCTAGCCAAAGAACTCAAAGCAGTTAAATATGTCGAATGTTCAGCACTAACTCAAGTAAGTTTTTTTGTTTGTTTTAGGATTTAGTTGGGGCGCATTTAGTTGACTAAAGGCGTTTAGTTAGCAAAGGCGTTTGTTTGGGTTTGATTTAATCAATTTTTTTTCTACGTTTTAGAAAGGACTAAAGAATGTTTTTGATGAAGCAATTGTAGCAGCATTAACGCCACCAGAAGTTAAAAAAACAAACACAAGAAAACCAAAAGTTAAAAAAACGACAAAATAAATGAGTGCGCTAAACCGAACACCAAGCAATACAAACTTCCTACAACCTTCGAAGTTTATTTTGGCTTTCAACAGGTTGCCGACGGTACAGTATTTTTGTCAAACTGTAAACCTTCCTGGCGTATCTTTGGGATCTTGGGATTATTCCACACCATTATTAGATGTTCCCATTGTAAGTTCCAAATTATCTTATAATGAATTTAAAATAACATTTTATATTGACGAAAATATTTCATCGTGGAATGAATTATATAAGTGGTTTTTATCAATAGCTGCGGCAGGAAATGTACAAGATAGGTCAACATTTACTTCGTTGCAAAATAAAAACACACCAAAACCCAGCATGTATTCAGATGCTAGTTTAGTTATTATGAGTGCGTTGAACAACCCTTTAAGAAGAATAGATTTTTACCGAATGTTTCCAATTTCGTTATCAGATATTCAATTCGACACAACACAATCCGCAGACACAGTTATTACCGCGGATGCGGTATTCAGATATCAATATTTTGATATAACGCCAACTTAAACAGTAACACCACTGTTGCTGTTTATTTTTATTATGAGATTATTATGGAATCTATTGAACAAATACTAAAATACTGGGAAGCCGACTCTGAAATTGATCAGACTGAACCGGGCAAAGAACTTCTCAACATACCCAAACTACACAACAAATACTTAACCATTCTTACAAAACATAAGATGATGGCTAAGAAGGCACACTTCGATTACCTCAAAATGCGTAAAGTTAAATGGGAATATTACTCCGGTAAAATGGACCAAGATGAATTGAACAAGTACGGATGGGAACAGTTTAGATATACACTTAAATCGGATATCATCACCTATCTTGAAGCAGACTTAGACCTGATTCGATTGTTAGAAAAGAAGATGATACACGAAGAATCTGTATCTGTTGTAGAAGCCATAATGAACGAATTGAAAAATAGGCATTGGGAGTTGAAATCGTTTATTGATTGGGAAAGATTTATTTCTGGCAACTAAAGCATTTCACCAAAGAACAATGGGCAAATAAAAAATAAATGAGTGATTTAATTATTAATAAAGTGAACGAGGTGTATGTAAAAATACAGTGTGAAAGGCATATCACACAAGAGATTTCCGAGTTCTTTACCTTTTTTGTTCCCGGTCACCAGTTTGTTCCGTCTTTTAGGAATAAAATTTGGGATGGTAAAATTCGTCTTTTTGATATGAGAACTAACCAACTCTATACGGGATTATTGCAACACTTACAAAATTTCTGTGAAGAACGAAATTACACATGTGACTTTGAAGGTGATTTAGGTGTTGAAGATGAGTTTTCTTTGTATCACGCCAAGAAATTTGCAGACAGTTTAAATTTACATTCAAACGGCAAACCAATTGAAGTTCGTGAACATCAGTTAAACGCATTCTGTCATGCAATGCAAAGACGCAGAACTCTGTTACTATCACCTACAGCTTCAGGTAAATCACTTATAATTTACATGTTGTTTAGACAACTATTAGATTATCAAAATCTAAAAGGCTTAATCATTGTACCAACAACATCGTTAGTGGAACAATTGTATTCAGATTTTACAGATTATTCAAGTGAAGATACATTTAAAACATACATGCATGTTCACCGCATTTATCAAGGTAAAGAAAAAACTACAGATAAACCTTTGACAATTTCTACTTGGCAATCATTATATCAGATGCCAAAAGAATATTTTGAACAATTTGATTACGTTATTGGTGACGAAGCGCACTTATTCAAGGCCCAATCATTAACTAGCATTTTAACTGCTTGTATCAACGGAAAGTACCGCGTAGGATTGACCGGGACGCTGGACGGCACTAAGACACACAAGTTAGTATTGGAAGGGCTCTTCGGATCAACCAAGAATGTTATAACCACAAAAGAGCTGATAGATAAGAAACAACTTGCAGAATTTCAAATAAAATGCATAATACTTAAACATCCAGACGAAATCTGTGAAGAAATGAGAGGTTTTGATTACCAAGAAGAAATTCAGTACTTAATTGCAAAT
>CAIKXD010000331.1 GCA_903831265.1 uncultured Bacteroidota bacterium | reverse complement strand
GTTGAGTGAGTGCTTCATTACTCATTTTGAATTCATTGTCAAAAAAGCCAACCATTTTTATTGACGTTGCGCCTGAACTAAGCCTATCCAAGCTGAATATCATAAAATCGTGAAAACCGTTTGCTTAATAAAAAGAAAATTGTTTAAACAATTCACAAACCAAATATCAAATAAAAATTTGACTCATTGGAAATGTAAATACATTCTAAAGCAAGTAAGAAAATTATTATAATAAAAAACTGGTAAAAAAAGGGCCGATTGTTTTGCAACCGGCCCCCTTTTAGCTTTGATAATTACATTAGCATTTTTTTGTTATTTAAAAACATACGCATTCGCATTGTCTTTATCTAAGGAATCTTTTTAATTCATAAACCAAGGTTTTTTAGTAGGCGCATCAGTTCCACCCGTTATACCTTTCCAATTGTCATAGTTTCCATCAATCTCACTTTGGGGATAGATGATTTTATAAATATTATAACCAGGACTACTAGAAGGCAGTGTCACGCTAGGTGTTGCATAATTGGTTCTACGTGATAAAGTCCAGCCTTCAAATGGCTGATGAAATAAAGAAATCCAAAGCTGCTTATAAATCTGTTTAAGCCCATTAGCAGGAGTTACATCGTAAGCTACATCAGCGTTGGCTAACATAGTAGACAATTCTAAAGCAGTAGGAGCAGCAGCTGGTTTATTAACAACCCATACAGAAGATGTATTGGCTATATGATACCAGAAATTAACTGACTCTGTAATACCTTGCTCATAGTGAGTTTTAGCGGTTGCTGCATTAGCAGTAACACCTCCGATTCCTCTATTGTATATTTCAGCTTTTAATAAACTAATTTCAGCTGCGGTGATAAATAGTTGAGGAATATTTCTATCATTAGTATAATAGAAATTTAAAGGTGAATAATTATAGGTACCACCTGAATTATAAGTCGTTAACCTTTGCTCATTATAAGGGTCATTAGCACCACTATTTCCTGTTTCGGTTGGAGTAGTACTTAAAGGAGCTTGAGGATAAGGAACCCATTTACCGGAACTATTAGGTTCAAAGAATAATTTACATCTTAAGTCATAAATACCAGAACCATCATCGGCAGTGGTACTTGACATTGCAGTAAACATGGTAGAACCCATACGAACATAGGAATTACCTCTGTACCAACCACCCCTGTCTAAAACTAAATTTGGAATGGAGGAAGGGTATAATCCAAAGTTATCGCCAGATCCCAATAATGGTTTGGTAAGGGCATCAGCAATAATTGCATTAGCTGATTCAACATCCTTGCTGTGTAAAATGACAGCGTATCGTAAACGAATTGAATTAGCAAACTTTATCCACTTGGTTATATCATTCTGGAAAATAGTTTCACTTGCACCTAAAGATACTTGGGCACTATTGGTAGAAAAATTATCCAGCGCCCATTTTAAATCAGTAAGAGAAGCCTTAATGATTGAAGCCTGGGTATTGTAGGTAGGCCTGTAATAAGTTGCCCCTTGAAATCCTTTCCCTCCATCAACATAAGGCATATCTCCATAAATTAATGTATTGACCATTGATTTATAGGCAATTAACACCTTAGTCATAGCTATAACATTGGTCATATTAGCAGCTTTAGGGTCAGCTGCGATTTGTTTTTCCAATTCCCTTGAATTAGCCAATGCTGAGTAGTAATTATTCCAGTATGCACCTGAAAAATTATCCATTCTGAAACCAGTTGCTGCATACATGGCTGCCATCTGGTTATTTTGATAAATCCAAGAGGTAATTAAATTCCCCGTACCCCCAGGCTCAACCATAGTTGAAGCAATTGAATTGTATAAGTAAGGTATTTTTGCTTCATACACTTTTTTATCCCATGATTTATTTATATCCCCAAAATCCTTCTTGCAGG